>JAQRMW010000042.1 GCA_028599075.1 Urechidicola sp.
TTAAAATTTGTCTAAATTTCTTCTCAGAAATTCGGGAACGGAAAATATACTTGTTCTTCATTGTTTCTCAATAATTTACAAAGATATAAATTTCCCTAAACTATCTTGAACCTTTTTTTATTGTCATTTGCGTTGTCATTATCGCCACGCATTGCATAGGCATCAAAAATTTCTTGACGACGTTCTTTGTTAGGTGATGATTGTAAAAACGGATTGATACTTGGTCTTTGCACTGTAATTGACCATCCATTTTCATGACCTCTTGCTTTAGCTTCATCTGAAGCTAAAGCTACCAAACTAGAAGATAAATTTCCTAAATCTTCTTTGTTAGTAATGTGCATATCGTATGCATTGGTTTCGGCTAGTACATTTTTTCCAAATGAATCTGCTAGTACAGCTAAGCGCGCATTGATAGCTCTTAATCGTTCTTCTTTTTCGCCTTCTAAAGCAACACCAGAGCGTACAAAACTTTTATAAGTATCTTCTAATAATTTGTTCTGCTCTCCCGATAATGTTGATTTATCAGTTGTATTGTAAACAGCTTCTACTTTTTTAAACAAGCCTTTGTTTAGGTTAATGTCATCATAATGAGCAGATAAAATTGGAGCCATTTCACTTGCTATTACATCAATTTCATCATTAGTGTTTGCGGAATTCACGGCACTAAAAACACTTGCTACTTTGGTTAAAGTCGCACCACTCAATTCATAAGCAACAATTGTGTTTTCGAAAGTTGGCGTTTCACTATTATTTACAATTGCATCAATCTCTGCTTTATTTTCTTTTAAAGCAGCCATATAAGCAGGTTTGTAATGTTCGTTTTTAATTTGATCGAAAGGAGGTACTCCGAAAGGAGTATTCCATTCTGATAACAATGGGTTTTCTGTAGAATTTTCTGTCACTTCTTTTTGATTTGGTTGACATGATGCAAGTACAACGATACTTAGCAACATCATTTTATGAATGAGTTTCATTTATATTGGGTTTAAAATTTGCGATTGCAATTTAAGGAAAATAGTGAGAATAATTTGCTCTTTAAAGTATTGCTTTAAGAACACAAAAACGCCTCGAGAAATCAAGGCGTTTTTTGTGTTTATGGATTCCCGATTTCTCGGGAATGACAATCTCGTCTTATTTGTAAACTTCTTTTACAAATTTTTCGTAGGTCATTTCTTTTGTTTTAAACGTCATTTTTTCTTTATAGAAATCTAACAATTTAGAACTCATCAATTGCTCTTGCAATCTTTTTGCTTCGTCTTGGTTGCCTAAAACTCTCGTTGCAATATCTTCTAATTCCTTTTCTTCTGGATTTAAGTTTCCGTATTGCGCCATTTGCGTTTTGATAAACCCTTTTGCGTAGTCTTTTAACTCTTCAAAAGTTACTTGCAAATTATTTTCTTTAATTACTTTACCTTCTATTAATTGGTAACGTAATCCTTTTTCAGATTTTTCGAATTCTTCTGATGCTTGCTCGTCACTTAAAGGATTTTCTCCTGCAACAGCCAACCATTTTTTCAAAAATTCTGCTGGTAAATCAAACTTAGTATTGTCAATTAAATACTCAGTAATTGCATTTAACAATTGTTGATCTGCTTGAGACTCAAATTGTTTTTCTGCATCTTCTTTGATTTTTTCTCTTAATTCAGATACCGTCGAAACTACATCTTTGCCAAAGATTTTATCAAAAAAGTCTTGATCTAATTCTGATAACTCAGTAAAAGTAATATCCTCGATTGTAAATGTTAGTGGAATATCTAAACCGTGAACTTCATCGTGACTCAAACCAGTGGCACCCATTAATTTGTGTTCATCAGCAAATAAACCTTTTGATTTTAAAGTAATGATGTGTCCTACTTTAAATCCAAGTAATTTCTTTTGATTTGTTTTTCCTTTGATATCTTCTAACACAAAGCTGTGTTTTTTCTCGATTTCTTTTTCTTCGTTTGTAAAAGTACCAGTGATGTTTACACCCGCTTCAATAACATCTTTGGCAGACATTTTACCGAAACGTTGTTGCAAATTCTCAACTTCTTTATCAATCAAAGCTTCATCAGCTACGATGGTATATTTAGTAACTTTCTTTTTGGTATCTAATTTTACATCAAATTCTGGAGACAAGCCCAACTCAAATTCGAACGCGTAATCTTTTTCATCCCAAGAAAAATCATCTTGTACTTTAGGGATAGGGTTTCCTAAAATATCTAATTTCTCTTCTGTTAAAAATTTGTTTAACGAATCTTGAATCAGTTTGTTTACTTCATCAATCATTACAGATTTTCCGTATTGTTTTCTCACCATTCCAAAAGGAACATTCCCTTTTCTAAATCCAGGGATATCAGCTTTCTTAGCGTAATCTTTTAAAACTTCGGTAACTTTTTCTTGATAATCTGCTTCAGATATTTCAACTTTCACAACTGCATTTAATGCATCGATGCTTTCCTTTGTAATATTCATATGATTCTTTTTTAAATAATCTATTAAAATAGTCGCATTTATCCTTCAATAATTGCGGGTGCAAAAATAGTAATTATAAGGGAATCAAACAAGCGTATGAATGTGCAAATTTTACACTTGCTTTTTTTCGTAGATAAAGGAATAAAACACTGATTGTAAAAAAGATAAAAGGATACTGAATAGCAGTGCATACCAAAATCCACTTACTTCAAAACCGTCAACAAGGAATCCAACAAGCATGATAATAATTGCGTTGATTACAAATAGAAAAAGTCCTAGTGTAAAGATGGTAGCAGGTAGGGTAAAAATTATCAATATTGGTTTTACAAATACGTTTAAAACTCCGAGGACAATAGCTACCCATATTGCTGTACCATAACTTGGAATAGTGATGCCTGGTAAGAATAATTGTAAAATTAATACGGCTATGGTGGTTAATAAAATTCTTAAAATAAGGTTCATAAGTTTAGTTTTAATGGTTGATTTTAAAACCTACAATGTACTCTTTTTTAATCTTTTAAAAAAATCATGACTTCTGAATAAAAATCTGTAGGATTATCAGCATGCAACCAATGCCCCCCATTTTTTATAGTAACAATGGTAGCTTTTGGAAAATGAGCGTGTATTAAAGCATAATCTTCGCTACCAATATAACCAGAATTTTCTCCGTCTAAAAATAGGGTTGGCCCATCAAATTGAGTAAAAGAGGGTAGAGGTACCGTTATTTCTTCGTAATGTTCTGTTAAACTTTCAAGATTGAAACGGAATCCAAATTCGTTTTGTGATTTTCGCATTACATTTTTCATCAAAAATTGGCGTACACCAAATTGAGGAACATATTCTTCAATAACTTCTTCAATTTCTTTTCTAGATTTTTGAACTGCAAAATCAACCAAATTTAATGCTGTCAATATGTCGTGATGGTGTGGTGGGTAATATCTCGGAGATATGTCTGCTACGATTAAATTGTTAACCAACTCAGGGTTTTCAACAGCGAATAGCATTACTGTTTTGCCCCCCATTGAATGTCCTAATAAGTTGAGGTTTTTTAAATTATGATGTGCAATATAATTGTGTAAATCAGCTACTAATAGCTCATAGTCAAATTCGCCAGAATGAAAACTACGTCCATGATTTCTTTGATCAATAAGGTGTACTTGATAGTTTTCAGCAAATTTATTTGCCAGAGATTTCCAATTATCACCCATCCCTAGAAATCCGTGAAGGATTAAAAGAGGATCTCCTTTACCAAGTATTTTTGAATGTAATAGTTGTGACACTGTTGTTCTGATTTTTAATACCTACAAGGATTTTGAATCCTTGCAGGATGGATTGTTTTGTGAGATTTTTCGGCAAGCTCAGAATGACAAGTTTATAATTTTCTGACACATTGCCTACTGCTTATTGCCTATTGCTTAACTTACGTAAATACATGTTCACTACATTTTCTAGTCCTAAATACAGTGATTCAGAAATCAAAGCATGCCCAATAGAAACTTCATCTAAATGCGGAATGTTTTCTGTAAAAAACTGGATATTATCCAAACTCAAATCATGTCCAGCATTCACACCCATTTCTAAATCATGAGCTAATTGAGCAGACTCTATAAATGGTTTTATTACTTTTTTATCGCCATTTTCGTAACCCACAGCATAAGATTCTGTGTAGAGTTCTATTCTGTCTGTGCCAGTTTTAGCAGCATGCTCAATCATTTTTAAATCTGAATCTATGAAGATAGATGTCCTTATATTATTGCGTTTAAATTCTGCAATTACCTCTAGTAAAAAAGATTGATTGTTAATAGTATCCCAACCGGCATTAGAAGTCACAGCATCCACAGCATCTGGCACTAAAGTTACTTGTGTTGGTTTAACATTTAACACTAAATCAATAAATTTCTGAATAGGGTTTCCTTCTATATTATACTCGGTTGTTATGGTTGGGATTAAATCATAAGCATCTTTGTATTTAATATGACGCTCATCTGGTCTAGGGTGAATTGTGATGCCCTCTGCGCCAAATCGCTGAATATCAATCGCTGCTTTAACGACACTTGGTGTTTTTCCTCCTCTTGAGTTTCGGAGAGTTGCAATTTTATTTATGTTTACACTTAACTTTGTCATTTTGAAAATTTTTACAAAAATAGTTTATAATTTACGATTGACATATTTGCTTTTGTAGATTTGTTTTTAACTAAATTTCACACAGAAAAGTGTATCTTTGTTTACTCAATGAACATCTTAGAATACATATCAAAAGACATCAACGCACTTGCATTGAACAATACGATTGGAGATGCAAAAGAGCTTTTTAGTAACACTAGTTATTCTCATTTGCCTATTGTTGAAGGTCAGCATTTGGTAGGGTCAATTTTAGATAGTGATGTAATATCTATTGAGGATAATGATAAAACTATTGGAGAGTACAAATACTTATTAAATGATTTTTTTACTAGAACTTCTAATAATTGGATGGAGATTTTAAAATCATTTGCTGCTAGTGAAACTAATATTCTTCCGGTTTTAAATAATGATAATTATTATGTTGGATTTTATGAACTGGTAGATGTGTTACATTATTTTAATGACACCCCTCTTTTAAATAACGATGGCTTTTTCTTAGTGGTAGAAAAAGGAATTCATGATTATTCTTTTAGTCAAATAGCGCAAATAGTTGAATCTTTTGATGCAAAATTAGTAGGGGTATTTGTTTCGGGTTATAAAAATGATTTAGTGCGTATTACCCTAAAAATCACAACAGAAGATATCAATGAAATTATTCAATCATTTCGCCGATATGGATATAATTTATTGACGAAGCATAAAGAGGATTTATTTTTAGAGGAGTTAAAAGACCGCTCTGATTACTTGCAAAAATATTTAAATATCTAAGAAATGAAAATTGCCATTTACGGACATTATTTTAATCAAGAAGCAGAGAAATATATTGAAATTTTACTCAATGCTTTAAAAGCAAAAAACACAGATATTTATATTGAAGAAAGTTTTTTAAAATTAAATAAATCAATTTTTGGAGCTCCTGATAATTATAAAACTTTTAGCAATTTTAAAGAGTTGGATGATTCTTTTGATTTGATGTTTACAGTTGGTGGTGATGGTACTTTATTGCGATCAATAACTTATATTAGAGATTCAAATATTCCTGTAATAGGTGTAAATTTAGGTCGGCTTGGATTTTTAGCTACGGTAAAAAAAGAAGCAATTGTTGAGGCAGTTGTTGCTTTGTATAATAATGAATACGATATTAAAGAAAGGGCTTTATTGACAGTAAAGACAACTCCTAAAACCGAAGAAATTTCAGAAATAAATTTCGCCTTAAATGAAATTACATTGAGTAGAAAAGATTCAGCATCGATGATAACTGTAGAAACCTATTTAGATAATGAATACTTAACTTCTTACTGGGCAGATGGTCTTATAGCTTCAACTCCTACTGGCTCTACTGGATATTCTTTAAGTTGTGGTGGTCCTGTAATTACACCACAGGCAAAGAGTTTTGTTTTAACTCCAGTAGCGCCTCACAATCTAAATGCGCGCCCACTAATAATTCCTGATAGCACAAAAATAAAAATGCGTATTATAGGTCGAGGAGATGAGTTTTTTATATCATTAGATTCGCGTATTGCTACTATTAATTCTGAAACAGAAATTTTTATTGAAAAAGCACCTTTTACTTTAAAAATGATTGAACTCAAAAATCATAGCTTTATAAAAACACTACGTGCAAAATTATTATGGGGAGAAGATACTCGTAATAAATAAGTTTTTTGAATTGAACTTTCATCTAAATCAAAAATCATTTTTTACTTTCTTTTTTACATTTTTTAAATTCACTATTTAAAATTATAGGTGGTTTTGTAACAATATTTTAGCAGAATATCAGTTATCAAAAAAGTGCTTAATCCCTTATTCTAAACGAATAGAAATAACTATATTTGCACGCTATTTTATTATGATAAAAAAGTTTTTATTTAGTACACTCATTTTGATGTCAACTTTTGCTACTGCTCAGATTCACGAAGCGGGTATTCAGTTAGGAGGAAGCAATTACATCGGCGACATTGGCCCCACGAATTATATCTGGCCAAACAGTTATGCTGTGGGTGTTATTTACAAATATAATTTAAATCCGAGAGTAGCCTTGAGAGGAACTTTTACTTATTTTGATATAAAATCTGACGATGCAGATTCAAGAAATGATGGAAGGAAAATGCGAAATTTAAGCTTCTCTAATTCTTTGAAAGAATTTGCTGTTGGGGTTGAATATTCTTGGTTCGATTACAATGTTGGCTCACAAGACCATACTAGTACACCATATATTTTATTAGAATTTGCTTTGATAAATTGCAAAATAGTTGATGAGGAAATTGCTCCGAGTGAATATAGTTATAAACCATTCAATACGTTTTCAATTCCTTTTGGATTAGGGTATAAAACAAAAATATTTGATCAATTTGCAATGTCTTTTGAATTGGGGATGCGTTATACCTTTCAAGACAATTTAGATTATAACGATAATTACATTTCAGATTTGCAATACGGAAATCCAAATACAAATGATTGGTATATGTTTACAGGTATTAACCTTGTTTATACCTTTGGAAGGCCACCATGTTATGTAACTAGAACTTATTAATTGATGGATAAGCTTGCTCAAATAACCGCCAATAAAATTCCAAGTCACGTTGCTGTGATTATGGACGGTAATGGACGTTGGGCAAAACAAAAAGGTAAACCTAGAGTTTTTGGTCATAAAAACGGCGTAAAAGCAGTGAGGCAAACTATAGATGCTGCAGGTAATGCAGGTGTTAAAGCTTTGACCCTTTTTGCATTTTCAACAGAAAACTGGAACAGACCAAAAGCCGAAGTTAAAACTTTGATGACCTTGCTCTTAACCTCTCTTAAAAAAGAAGCAAGCGAATTAGATAAAAACAATATTAAGTTACAAGTAATAGGTAATCTTGAGAGTATACCAGCATCTGTCTTAAAAGGATTAAATAAGGTAATTGAACAAACAAAAAATAATGACGCATTAACCCTTACTATCGCTTTGAGCTATGGCTCTAGAGAAGAAATTGTAAATGCTGTCAAAAATATTTCTAAAAAAATTGTTAATAAAGAGCTTAGCTTAGAAGAAATAGACGAAAATATTTTAAATAACCATTTATATACATTTACTTTGCCCGACGTTGATTTAATGATAAGAACGAGTGGTGAAAAAAGAATAAGTAATTTCCTGTTATGGCAAATTGCTTATGCAGAATTACACTTTACTGATGTATTATGGCCCGATTTTTCTAAGGATGATTTTTACAACGCACTATTAGAATATCAGAATAGAGAACGACGCTACGGGAAAACCAGCGATCAAATTGAGAAAAACAAATGAGATATAGATTACCAATAATAATATTTCCATTATTATTTTTTACGTTAAACATTTTAGCTCAAGATACAAACGGCACTATTGATACTAAGGTTGTTCAACCTTCAGATTCTATCAAAAATGTTGAAAGAGTTATGGATTCCATTCCGCAACCCGTGCTTCCTATTTCTTATGAAAAAAATAAGGCTTATGAGCTTGGTGGAGTTTCAGTAACCGGATTGCAAAAATTTAGCGAAGAAGCTGTAAAAGTTTTTTCGGGTTTAAAAGTTGGACAAGAAATTAGACTTCCTGGAGATAAGCTTACCAGTGCCATTAAAAAATTATACGAACAAAAACAATTTAGTCAAGTAGATGTGTATATTTCTAAAATTGATGGAAATGTTGTTTACTTAGAATTTGATGTAGCCGAGTTACCTCAATTAAATAATTTGACTTTTAGCGGTGTAAAAAAATCAAAAGCTAAAGAGCTTAGAAAAGAAACTGAATTAAAAATGGGTACCATGCTTACCGATAACTTATTGGTAACAACTGAGAATTATATCCGTAAAAAATATCAGGAAAAAGGATTTTTAAATACAAAAGTAAGTCTAACTACCAAAGTAGATACTACGCTTATCAATGCCCAGAACATGATGATTTATGTTGACAAAGGCAAGAAAGTGAAAATTAAGAACATCAACATTGATGGAAATAATAAAGTTAGTGACAAGTCTTTGACTAAAGCAATGAAGAACACCAAAGAGAAAATGTTTGGTCGTTTTTGGAAATCTTCAAAATTTATTAAAGATGATTATGAAGAAGATTTACAATCCTTATTAGATAAATATGCAGAAAAAGGATATCGAGATGCACGTATCTTAAATGATTCTGTTTCTAAAAATGACGATGGAACTATTGATGTAAATATCTCATTGAACGAAGGGAAAAGATATTATTTCGGTCATATTTCTTATTTAGGAAATACCGTTTATACCGATGAGCAATTGCAACGTGTTTTACGAATTGATCGCGGTCAAGTGTATAATTCTAAAATATTAAAAGAACGCGTATTGGGTGATGGAACTCCAGAATCTGACGACATTGCTTCTTTGTATCAAAATAGCGGTTATTTATTTTCTAATGTAACGCCAGTTGAAACAAAAATTCAAAACGATTCTATTTATGTACAAATTAGAATTGCTGAAGATGAGCCAGCAACTCTTAGAAAAGTTACAGTAAATGGAAATGACAAAACGAACGATCACGTAATATACCGTCAAATTAGAACAAGACCTGGTTATTTATATCGTAAGGATGATATTATTAGAACTCTACGTGAATTGGGGCAGTTAGGATTTTTTGATCCAGAAAGCATTACTCCTGATTTGAAACCTAATTATTATGATAAAACTGTTGATATAGATTATACGGTTGTTGAAAAAGGCGCTAGTC
>JAQRMW010000043.1 GCA_028599075.1 Urechidicola sp.
ATTTCCTGTCGTACTTGGTGCGTTTTTCATTCCACTTGATTTTGCCATAATTCTCTGTTTTTAAATTTAATTAATATTTTTTTTTGTTCAGCACAATGTTGGTCTCAAATTGCGTAGAACGTTTAGTATAAGGCGCGTTTTAATGCGCTTTATACATTGTTGGGCAACGTTTTTAGTTCTTTATATATCTCATTTAGCATATCTAAATCAGGATTATTTTCTTTTTTCATCTCGAAGATTATGTCAAAGTGTTTTTGAAAAACAGAGCTTTCAATTTTCTCATTTTCAAATAACTCAAATAGAAGGTCTTCCACTTCAACTAATGAAAGCTTATTTGATATAATATATAATTCTATTTCCATACTAAAATCAATAGCCGGAAAATAAGCTAATACAGATATTCTTTCACTTCTATCAACCTTAATGGTTAAGTCAATATCACTGTGCCTTGGTAATAAACAAGGTAAATTTTCACCATTTATTTGAATATCAGCAACATGGTTGCTAAGAATTGCTCTAGTTCCCTCAGAACCAAAATCTCCTTCATAAATTGGAATTTTTATACAATCTGTTTCTACACCAGGACGAATCTCTTTTTCAGTTCTAATACCATTTATTACCCCAACTGCAGGAAGACTCCTATTTTTTTCTAAGCCATTTATAGTTTTGAATAGTATATTGCCTGTTTTGTTGTCCTTTTGCTCAATACCTATATTGTATGGAAGGGTAGGAAAAAAATCAACTATCGCATGTGTTATAGAAAATGTACTAGGCTCACATTGCAATTGATTTCCATTGTCATCAAATAAGGCAATTTCAAAATCATTCTTTATAAGCTCTAGTAACTGAATTTCAAAAACTTCACCAACAGTATCAACTTTTACATTTGCCATTGTCCAAGCATTATCACTTCTTCTTATTTCAGCAAATACTTTATCAGGTATGGGGCCATCCGTTTTGTCTTCTAAAATCTTAATAGTTACAAATTCTTCTGTTTCACCTGTAATTGCTTCATGACCTATTTCCAATTGAACTTTATAAGGGTTTATTAGTGCATCACTTTCTAAATTAATCTTTGAAGCATATATGGCTGCACCTTTAACTATTATGGTTTTTGGGTCTACACTTGTATCAGGTTTACAGATTTGTTCTTCTAATATTTTTCTTAATACTGGTGAAAATGTTGGGCCTCCAACTAGAATTAAAGAACCTAAAGAAGAGCCTTTTAGGTTGTTTCTTTCCAATAGACTTAGACTAAGATTTATTGCTTTTTGAAAAACTGGTGCTAATACTCTTTCAATATCTGATTGGGTTATTGTTACATCAATTTCAATTTCTTCTCCATCATCATCTATTCCACATCTATCTTCTTTGTAAAGGTTGTAACTGTCTTTAAATGAGAGTTCGTTTTTCGTTGCTTCTGCATAATATTTCATTGCATTACGCAAAATTTGCTTTTTTGAGTCATCTTCCAAAATGGAATCAATCACATAGTTTTCTTGGATGTATGGTAAGATGATTTCATCAACAATCGCAAAGTCGATATTTTTTCCTCCCAGGTAACTGTCACCTTCTGAGTCAATTGTCGATATAATGCCTTCTTCGATTTTAAGCAAGGTGGCATTAAAATATTCAGACCCAAAATCAAATACCAACTCAAAACCGGCTTTATTATCACTACCAAAGTCAAAAGCGAGTGATGCAGCAATGCTTTCTTGAACAATTTCCACTTGTTCTAGTCCTCCAAGCATACCTGCTTTTCTTATTGCTTCTATTTGATTTAGTCTAAATTCATTTGGCACAGTTATAACACTAGCCTTTACATCATTGTCTTTAACAAATGATCTTAAAGCCCTTATAACGAAGCCTAATAGTTGTTCTGAAGAATATTCTTGATTGGTGTTGCTAGAATAATAGGTTTTATCCGTTCCTATTGTTCTTAAAAAACCACTGTAATAGTTTGCAGAAGTATTTTTTTCAAAATTTATATCAATAAGGTTGGAAGTTCTTAAGGCATTATGTGCTGAGTCTCCAACAAGCAAATTACCTTTTTTATTAAATCCAACACAAAGTGGAATTTTGTCTTTTAGCACATTTGTTTTGATAATTGTAGGTTGCCCATCAATCATTCTTGCTATCGAAGCAGAAGTGTAACTTATGTGTATTCCAAAATAAACTTTCATTTAATATCGTAGATTCTTTTTTTTAATGTTGCCCAACGGTTTGTATAAGAATAGTAAGGGATTTAATATGCACATACTTTTCGGTATTAGCACTAAGCCAAATTTACAATTTTACCGTTAATTTTCTTTTCATTTAACCGTCAAATTTTAAATTTGGCGGACTTTGTTAATATGTACCAACTTTGGGTTTTGGTACTTAACCCTTATTATTTTTATACCGTGTTATACAGCGTATAATATTCACATCTATTTTTTTCTTTCAAAACTAGGTCTTAGGGTAAGTTAATAATTTTTAAAACTGCCATCCAAAATTCACACCAAACTTCCCAGTAAAATCTCGTTCAACAGGGTCATCTGCAAAATTAAGATTACGACCTAACCCTCCATTTATATCAATGAGAAACCCAGAATCACTTACCCATTTCCAACCTATACCTACACCTACCGCTGTTTCAAAGTAGGATTTGGTATTTGTGTTTGTAGACGCTCCAATGAGGGAATTGATGTTATTTTCATATGTGTAAAATTTTAAAAAACCTTCACCATAGAATCCTTTAGCACCATAATCTTCTTTTGAAAAAAAATATTGACGATAATAAGGAGAGAATGAAAATTTTTCTAAGACTTCCGATCCATTTTCATTATCGAAATTAATATTTAAATCAGCACCAATCCCACTATATTTATTTAGTACGTATTCATACCTTGGATTAAAGGCAGGAAAAGCTAGTCCAGCAATTACATCTAGACTAATGCTATGTCGTTTTGTTTTAGAAAATTCAGTCATTTGTTTTTGACTTTCCGTCTCTTTAGAATCAGTCGTATTTTGAGCTGTTGCTAAAAAACTGATGTTTAATAATATTAGAAATAAGTATTTTTTCATAATGTTAAAATTTTAATTAAATTCAATCTATTTCTTGGGTTATGCTGTATAACGGTTAGTATATGGTTTTGTGGCGGTTTTTGAAACACAAATCTTTCAACTTACACCGATGTTTATTTATATCTAAATCGCTCATATTTAGCACTCCACCCGCCATAAACTATATACATTGTTACCACCAGTTTTTTTCTTCTATTTTTTCAATCTTCTCAAATATTTCCTCAACAAGTTTTTTATTGATAAATGGTGCGAAATTGTTTATCCAAAG
>JAQRMW010000044.1 GCA_028599075.1 Urechidicola sp.
TGCATATAAAAAATAGCAGTTAAGTGCCAAATTTAAAGTTTGGTACTTTCTGTCATCTTTGTTCTTTAAAACGAAAAATAGTGCGTTGTTAATCTGCTACTTTCCATATGCTAACCGTTGTGCTTCATTAAGGAAAAACCAGCCGCACAAACAGCACATTTGGTTTTTGCCGACACATAAGCCAACGCTGAAAAAACCAAAAGAGCTGTTCTTTACCAACGCTCAAAACGAAACTGAATTGAAATGCTAAAAAAAATAATATTAAAAGGAGAACAGAAAAAAGTACTATTCCTACCGCCAACAAACCCAATTCAGATAAAAGGAGTTGCAGGAAGTGGAAAAACTACAGTTGCACTTTATAGAGCAAAACATCTACTTGAAACACAAGCAAATCTTTTCAAGGAAACTAAAATTGTAATCTTCACATACAATAAAACACTTGCTGCATATATAAAAGCTATCAAGCCATATATAAATGGTGGTTATCAAAAAGATAGTGATGAAATCAAACCTAAAACGGCAGACGGCCTGAACGTACAAATTATAAATTTTCACAGTTGGGCTTATCATTTCGCAGGAATACAGTACAATCAAACCGTAATGCAATGGACTCAAACTGAATATATTGAAGACATAATAAGCGGACTATCTTCAAGCTCTTCAAACATTTTTAGATAAAAGTGCAGTATTTTTTCAAGAAGAAATATCTTGGATGAAAGGTAAACTATTTAAAAATAAATCAGAATATCTTGAAGCTGCAAGAACAGGAAGAGGAACTTCTGACCGTGTTACAAAAACAGACAAAGAGGTTATTTGGGTAGTTTATGAAAAATATAATCAAGAATTAAAAAACAGAGGTCAAGTAGATTTTGATGACTATGCAATCCTAGCATTAAGAAAAATTCAAAATGACAATAATTTTATTCCACCATACACGCATATAATAATTGATGAAGCACAAGATTTAAATAAAGCACAAATACTAACCATTTCAAGTTTAGTAGATACTGAAACAAATAGTTTGTCGATAATTGCAGATGCTGCCCAACGTATTTTCAAAAGTGGTTTTGTTTGGAGTGAAGTTGGTATTAACGTAAGAGGTGGTAGAACAATTGAATTCAAGAAAAACTATAGAAACACTGTTCATATTGCACAAGCTGCAATTTCTTTACTTGCAAACGAAAAAGACCAATCGGAATTCACAACAGTAGAAACCGCATTAACAGGTGGAGAAAAACCGAAGATTGCTTATTATTCTGATTTTGAAGAACAATTACATCATCTTGATGACCAACTAACAATACTAAAGAATAGCAGTAATCTTAAAAGTACGGTTGTTCTGCATAGGTCAACAAGTGGAGTAAAACAAATCAAAGAATTTTTAGATGCAAATGGTTTTTCTACAGAATTAGTAAAATCTAATCTTGCTGTAAATTATGGAAGTGATAGTATAAAAATATGTACAATGTCATCAGTAAAAGGGCTTGAATTTAACAATGTAATTATTCTTGACCTTAATGATGATATTATACCTTATCCACCAGGTTTTATTGAGGCAGATGATGTATTCCATATTTCAACAGAGAGAAGATTACTTTACACTTGTATGACTAGAGCGAGAAACAAACTTTATCTTTTTTCAAGCGACAAAGACAATCCATCACGATACTTAAAAGAAATAAACGCAAGTTTATTAGAAGATATTAGTACCAAAAGTTCTTCTAAAAGAACATATGATGATGACTTACCATTTTAATAATTGAGAATGAGTTTAAAACCGAACCACATAGAATTTCAGAATGAAATAAAACAAAGAGAAATCGAGTTTTTAATTCATTTTACGCCCACAATTAATTTGTTCAGCATTTTAGAAAACAATGAATTAATGAGTAGAGCCAAGTTGGAAAATTTAGATATTGAACAATTTGATATTTTGGATTATGTACAATTTACTGATGATGTAAGGTATGACGATAAGAACTATATTAATCTTTCTCTTTCAGGTCCGAATACATTTTTGTTTTCAAAATTCAGACAAAAAACTAAAGACGACTTTACAATAAATTGGTGTGTCATAAAAATAAACCCAAAACACATTTACGATAGCGAAACTCTTTTTTCAATTACTAACGCAGCTTCAAACGCAGCAAAAAGACAATTTGGCATTTCAGGAGATTTAGATAAATTCAAAATGCCTTTTACAGAACAACTTAATATAAATGCTTATAATGGTGTTCGTAATATTTCTAGAAATTCGGCTCATTCAAAATATCCAACTGATGTTCAAGCAGAAATATTAGTAAAGGATAAAATCCCTTCTGAAAGTATAATATCAGTTTGCTTTGAGTCAGAAGAAAAAATGGCAGAAGCTAAAGCTGCAATGTCTTCTTTTGACACCAGTAACTTTGTAGTTGATAAAGAAATATTTTCCCCAAAACGTTCAATATGAAAGCAGAAACAAAATATAAAGGCAGCCTAAAACTTGCAGCTATTGGAGATGCTTTAGGTTGGATGACTGAATTTGAAAAAAGTCAAGGTTCTTTAAAGAAAAAGTTCGGAACCGATTACATCAATTCTTTTCACGATTGGGAAAAAAATGTTGGTGGAAGATTTTACGGTTATGTAGACAAACTTAATTCAGGTTCGTATTCTGATGATACTCAACTCTTGCTTTCGCTTGCTCGTTCGATTAATAAAGATGGTTTTGTAGACCAACAATATTTTGCAAAAAAGGAACTACCAAATTGGTTGCTTTATTCAAGAGGAGCAGGAAGAACTATAAAAAATGCAGCTCGAAAAATAGAAAGAAAATCTGCCAAATGGAATAATAACTTTTTCACATTTAAAGCAGGTAAAACAACAATCGATTACAGAGAAAGTGGTGCAAATGGTGCTGCAATGAGAATACTGCCAATTGCATTAGCAAATTTCGGAGAACCAGACAAAATCAAAGAAGAAATCTTTGGTAATAGTATAATCACTCACGGACATCCAAGAGCAATTTTAGGTGCTATGCTTTATGGATATTCCGTTGATACTATTTTGAGGTTTAACCCAGAGAATTTTAATTACACAAACTTTCTTACCGAATTAGGAAAAGATATTCATCAAAAATTTTCTATCAACTTTTTAGACAATCCAAAATTAAAAAATTGGGAAACTGAATGGAACAAAAACTCTAAAGAACCTTTTAGGATTTTATTCAAATCTATAATAGATGAAACTCAAGAATATTTAAGAACAACCTATAAGTTGATTACTAATAATTCATCTGACTTTGATGCGTTAACTAAACTTGGTTGTTATAAAAATGAGACAAAAGGTTCAGGGACATCTACTGTAATTGCAGGTATATATTTAGCTTGTAAGTATTCAAAAGAACCATTAAAAGGAATTGAACAAGCTGTAAATTCAATTGGCACTGACACAGATAGTATTGCTGCATTTGCAGGTGGTTTAATTGGTGCTTTACACGGACAATCTATTATTCCTTCAAAATGGAAAAACGTTCAAGACCTTGATTATATTGACGCAATTTCCATTCGTTTACTTGAAATTTCCGAAAGTCGAGCAGAATTTAAAAAGACAATAACAACAGAAAGTCTTAAATCAATTTCAGAGATTGAAAATGACAATTTTGAGATTAATGAAAGAGTCTTTCTTGAAACTTTAGGAGAAGGAAGAATTGAGGCAATAGACAGACAAAAGACTTTAACCAAAGGTAAATACAATCTGATTTTAGACGTTCAGTTTGAAATTGGGCAGTTTTGTCGATTTGCAAAAATGTTGAATATAGAAAAAGAAGGGAAATCGGATTTATTTACTGAAAATATAGAAAATGAAGTAAACTTATTGAACGGACTTAATTTAGATTATAAATCAAAAGAAAGAATTGAAAAGTTTATGGAATCACTAAACGAAACAAATAAAAATGAATTTAAAGAAATTATTAAGCTGATTGAAAAAAGAGCCAAACGCTAAAGCCATACACATTTGCAATTCGCTCTAGCTGACACACAAGCCAAAAATTGCAAAAGAGTATGTCTTTGCCAACGCTATCAGCAGGACGGAAAAGAAGAACGAAAGCACAACAAAGTGTATAAATCATTGGGCAATAAGTGATTAAATCAAAGTTGGTGCTTTTAAATAAAGTAAGTAATAAACCGAAAATGAAGTGCTTCGAAATGCCCAGCGATTCATACACAAACCGTTAGGGCACATTTGAGAAACGAACAATATGACAAATAAAATTTGGTACGAAATGACAAATATTAAGTACGGAGAAATTTATCTGACTAAATATCTCGGACTTCAACGTACATTGAAAAAATCGTT
>JAQRMW010000045.1 GCA_028599075.1 Urechidicola sp.
GAATAGCATAAAAAACAACATCAATAACTTAGACGTTATTCTTATACTTTCTTGAAATAGGAATTTCGATATCTGGAAAAATTATTACTGAAGAATTATTGGTCGATTTAATAAAATTTTTATTAATAATATAAGAACGGTGAGTTTGAATAAAATTAGTTGGCAACATTTCTTTAATCAATTTTAATCGATTTCTATCTATTACTTTTCCTTTGTCTAAATAAAATTCTAAATAGTTTCCGTCAGACTTAATGTGCTTCAAATTTTTTAAATAGATTTTCTCCTTATTATTTAGGATGATAAACTTCGTTAAATTTTGTTCTTTCTGATGTTCTACAACTTCTAACAGGCTCTTTTTTTCATTTAATATTGATACAATAAAAAAACCTAGCGCAATCGTTATTAAAATAATTTCAAAATAAAAGGAGTATAGTAAAATAGATAAGTTAAAATAGATTCCATTTATAATTCCAAAACTATGGTACAAAATAGAAACTGATGTGCCACCAATCATTATTAAATATGCCAATCCAAAAAGAACATTTTTTCTATTCATATTTTTAAGAGAGAAAATTATTTGATATGCTATTAGTAATATGCCAGCATATATCAATCCATACCATATCTTCATAAAGATTACAATATTGTTTTTGAATATTTCATTTTCAAAAAAGTGTAATCCTAAACGCAAAAGTATGGCTGTGTAAATCATCCATATTATGGTCTTATAAAGTTTTGGTTGGTGCTTTTTTGCTTCTAAGAACTTTTGAGCAAAAACAACAAAGAGCACTTGAGTTATTTCACCAAAAATAACATAGTGCCAATATTTATTCAACACCATATTTTCATTAAGAATATATTGTTGTAATATTCCGTTGTATGCTA
This sequence comes from Urechidicola sp., assembly GCA_028599075.1. Taxonomy (GTDB): domain Bacteria; phylum Bacteroidota; class Bacteroidia; order Flavobacteriales; family Flavobacteriaceae; genus Urechidicola. The sequence goes on from JAQRMW010000045.1 coordinate 886, forward strand.
AAATAAATAGGCTAAGAAAGAATACGTATAAAGAATAATACAAAAACAACCTGTTCTTTAACAAGAAAAAGAAGCTCAACCCTATAATTACACAAAGAGCACTTAACCCAATATAAAGTCCTATTACTATATATTCTTTAAAGCTATTGTCCTGTAAGGAGTTGCTATCCAAAACATCAATATTTGTAACCAATGGTCTGCCCTGTGTTTTGGTCAATTTAACTATGTATGTTAAATTACTTTCTGGCTGTAACTTAATTGGAATAATGTAATTTCTACTCTCTATTGGTCTAGATTTATACGGATATATGATTCCGCTAGAATAAGTTTCTTTTAAGGTACTACCTTCTAAACTGTACCCTTTAATTTCATGAATCATTGAATTCGAAAACCTTAAATAGATCATTTTTTCTGAAGAAGTGTTATTGTGAAAATTTGCTTTTAAGAAAATAGAATTTAAGTTAAAACCAAAATAAAAATAATCTTTAAAGTCTGTTGATGTATTAAATGAATCAAAATTAATTGAGTCCAATCCTATTTCACTTTCAGATGTAAAAATAGAAGCGTACTCTTTTAAATTATAATAAACCCTTGTGTTTTCTATAACAATAGTGTCATTAGAAGCATTGCTAGGTATTGAAAAGAGAAAGAATAAAAATATTATTGCAAAATATCTGATTTTCATTTATCATTAAAAGTCTTCTAATTCTCTTTAAAATTACAAAAACAAATGCACAATCTTTTATACTCCTATTTTTGTTGATAAATAATACAAGAAGCTGTTTAATTTTTAGTCTATTTTTCTATATTTGAATTAATGAACTTAGAGAACTACATCAGCGATTTATTATACAGATATGAATGTGTAACTGTACCTAACTTTGGCGGGTTTGTAACCAACGAAACTTCGGCAAAAGTGAATCATTTTACACATACTTTTTATCCACCTTCAAAAAAAATCACTTTTAATAGTCATTTAAAACACAATGATGGTTTGCTAGCAAACTACATTGCGTCGGTTGATAATATTTCGTTTACTGAGGCTGTAAAAAGAATTGATACAACTGTTGAAAAGTGGAAATCAACCTTACTAATCGAAGCAGTTGAAATACAAAAAATCGGAAGTATCTCTTTAAATAAAGAGGGTAAGCTTTTGTTTGACCCTTCGGTCTCTGAGAATTATCTAACTTCTTCTTTTGGGTTAAATTCTTTCTCTTCTCCTGCTGTAAAACGATTAGAATACAAAAAGAAAGTTAGGGAGTTAGAAACAATTGCAGCTGTACTTCCATCAGAAAAAAGAAGAAAAACTCCTGTCTTATTGAAATACGCAGCTACTGTAGCGGTTATTTTTGCTTTAGGTAGTTTTGGATGGGATTCCTATAACAACAATCAATATCAAGAACAACTTTTAGCAGAACAAAAACAACAAGACGCTGTTGAACAAAAAATTCAGCAAGCAACTTTTGTGATTGAAAATCCACTCCCAACAATTACCTTGAGTGTTGCCAAAGAAATAAAAAATTACCATGTTATTGCAGGTGCTTTTAGAGATCCTTTAAATGCTGATAAAAAAGTGAAGCAACTTATTGAACAAGGATATGATGCTCAAATTTTAGGGGTAAATAAATGGAATTTAACTACAGTTTCTTATGCAAGTTATGGAGATAGACTTGAAGCATTAAAAGGATTGAGAACAATTAAGCGTACCGTTACCCCAGAAGCTTGGTTATTGGTACAAGCCTTTTAATCATTTCTTAATTCGAGATTAATTATTCCTTTTTAATTCTTCATTTAAAGTATCTTTGCAAAAAATTTGACTTATGATGCAAGCAAAAAATCCAAAAGATTCTTTAACAACTTTAACTGACATTGTTTTACCTGGAGAAACCAATCCTCTTAACAACTTATTTGGTGGAGAACTGCTAGCCAGAATGGATCGAGCCTGTAGCATTGCAGCGCAAAGACATTGTCGCAGAATTACGGTTACCGCATCTGTAAATCATGTGGCCTTTTCAAAAGCGGTACCTGTAGGAAGTGTTTTGACTGTTGAAGCAAAAGTTTCTCGAGCATTTAGATCTTCTATGGAAATTTATGTAGATGTTTGGATTGAAGATCGTGAAACTGGTGAAAGTACTAAAGTAAATGAAGCTATATATACTTTTGTAGCAGTTGATAGAACTGGAAGTCCGGTTAAAGTTCCTCAATTAATTCCCGAAACAGACTTAGAGAAAGAACGCTTTGATGGGGCATTGAGAAGAAAACAATTGAGTTTGTTAGTTTCCGGAAAAATGAAACCAGATGATGCTACAGAGCTAAAAGCATTGTTTGTGAAATAGGTTTGGTTTTACCTTATTATATTATATTGATATTATTTCTTCATCCCTAATCGCAAAGACAATAAATTTGAGTTTTGAATATTGAGCTTTTTATTTGGTATTTGAAATTTGTTTTTTGGAGCTTATAAAAATTACATTTTATAAATCCAAGAAGCAGGGTTTAATCGTTGTGTGTTTTTCCACAGTTGAAATTTTAGGGTAGTTTTTTGGGTTACTTTGTCGGTGTAGACTTTTCCTAAATCTTGTTTTACCTCAACGTTATCTCCTTTTTTTACCAACACTGTTTCTAAATTATTATAGATAGTAATGTAATTTCCGTGTTGAATATACACCGCTTTTTTACCGCTCACAGATTGAATTTGCAATACAGTCCCCTTAAATATTGCACGGGCATGAGTACCTTTTCCAGTTCTAATTCTAATACCGTTACTCTCAATAGTTATTCCTTCTAAGGTAGGGTGTTTTTGTTTTCCAAAGCGACGAGAAACATACCCATTATCAACTGGCCAAGGTAGTTTGTCTTTGTTTCCTTCAAATTCTGTGGCTACGAGTTTTGCTTCTGCTGTCAATGCAAACTTTGAAGAGCTTGAAGAGCTGGATCCAGATCCTTTATTAGATTTTGCAATTGCATCACGAATTATTTTCTCAATTTGTTGATCAAGTTTACGCTCTGCTTTTTGCTTTTTCTTTATTTCGGCAATATATTTTCGTTCTTTCTTTTTAATTTTTGATACAATATCTTCTTGCCCTTTTTTCTTTTCTTCTAATTTTTTTTGAGCTTCTTCACCATCCTTAACCAACAATTCTTTTTCTTTTTTACGGACTAATAGTGTGTCATTTTTTACATCCAATAAATCTGACTTTTTTAAAATTTGATCACCTTGAGCTTTTCTAAAATCAGTATATTGCTTCATGTATTGTGCCCGTTTATAAGCCTGATAAAAATTTTGGGAAGACAAAATAAACATAATGCGATTGTTCTTAGATTTACTTTTGTACGACCTGTAAATCATCTTTGCATAATCTTCTTTTAGGCTTATTAATTCAGCCTCTAATTTTTTAATTTCCTTTTTATTTGATGATATCTCGTTGTTTAAAGATTGGGTTTCGGCATTTAAAGCCGTAATTAATTTTTCTTGAGCATCTATCCTAATATTTGTTTGACTCAATTGCGTTAACAAACTTTGCTCTTCAGTTTTTGTTTGTGATAATAAACTACGAATTGTTTTGATTTCTTCCTGAATCTCTTTTCGTTGCTGCTCTAACTCCTTTCTTGTTTCTTGAGCATTGGTTTGAATACCAAATAAAAAACAGCATAAAATCAATAATAAAAAAGTAGGGTTTTGCTTATTCATTTAAATATATCTCTTTATATCCTTGTGGAATCTTAAATGGGAAACTCAGTTTTCTATCAAACTCAACCGACTTATATTCTAAATCAATAAATGTTCGAGTAGCTTTTTCTACAGCAGTTATATTTATGACTTTTGGAAAAACCTCATCTTTTATTTTTTGATATTCTGTATAATCAACCGTCAATCTTTTTTGCTCAGATTCTTGCCTAACTTCTTGTTTGTTTATTTTAAAATTGACTGGATTAATCCAAAACAAAATATCAAACAACTCCTCTTGCTTTTTTGGGACTAACATATACGTGTTTCCCTGAACTTTTGCAGAATACTTCTTCTCTTTTAAATCTAATATTGATTGTCCAATCAATAAATTTTGAACAATTTCAAAATCAACATCGGTTCCTAAAAAATCACTCAACAAAGTAAAGTCACCAACAAAAAAAGTCTTATTTAACTTTTCGTAAAATTGAACATTAGTAGGTGTAATAATAATTTTCGCAAATGGGATTCCCAACATCGTACCACTCATCCATATCGTTTTATCCTTTTCTAAACGCAATTTTATGGTAACGGTTTGCAAATTATCTGTATCTGTATAAACAGCCTTTAAGCGAGCATTGATTGTTTTTTTATCAAACTGATGTTCGTAATGGCTCTTGACAATGTTTTTTGATGATGTCGCAATCGCTGTAGAACCTTCAACAATTTTTGACTTACAAGAAACCAACAACGCAGTAACAAAAAGAATATATATCGTTTTTTTTAACATTTACTCATTTAATTTTTTTAGCTTTTGTTGATATTTCTCAACTGATTTCTCATCTGAAATAGCCTTATAACAAACTATCAATTCTCGATAAAATTCTTTTTCTTGCTCAGCATCGTCAATCAAAAAATCTAGCCCACTTACTAAAACGTCAATAGCTTCGGTATATTTCTTTTGATTTGCTAAAGCGCTACCATTCATCAAATAAACATACGATTGTGCAGGAAATAATTCAATTCCTTCTACACTATATTTATAAACTTCTTCGAAATTGGTATTGTTAAATTCTCGCAATAATATCTCTCTTAAATTCTTAAATTCTTTTTTTGATGCATAGGATTTTTTTATCTCGTCAAGACCTACAATTATATATGCTTCAATACTATTGTCAAGTTTTTTTAATTGAATGTTTTCTATCAATATCGATTGATAAAATTTTAACTTTGAAGATGTAATTCCTTGAGAACTCAACTCATCAATAAGTTCTTGAGCCTTTTCCCTTTTGTTTGCCTGAATGTAAATCAAAACTAAATCTTCACTCAGAGATGGTTTTTGTAGAATTATCTTTTGCTGAGTATCAATTGCCTTTGCATAATTAAACTGCTTTAAATACACTTTTTTTGCCTGTTCTAAAAACCAAAAATTTTCGGGATCTGAATCCAAAGACTTCTCAATATACAGTTGAGCTTCTAAATATTTATTGAGTGCAAAATAGTTTTTAGAAAATTCGAAATCTATAGCCGTATCATCAGCAAATAATTGCTGACATTTTTCTAATTCGGTAATTGCTCGAGTGTAATTTCCGATGGCTTTGTACTTCAACGCCTCGAAATAATGATTTTCAAATTTGATGAGTTTATCATCATCATCCTCTAAAAGAGTGAGCCCTTCATCTTGCCCATAAGATAAAAAAGAAGCGCAAAACAATGCTAAAAGTAGAAATGTATTTGCGCTTTTTTTAATCATTTATTATGCTAATTCTGAATAATCACCAATACTTACTGATGTAAAATTGCCGTTGTATTTTGCGTGATGCCCAATCATTGCATTGTCTAATTTAGCATCAGTAATTGTAACATTACTTTGAATCAACGAGTTTTTTATAATAGCATTTTCAACTACACTCCCTTCTCCTAACGAAACATTCGGACCAACCGTTGTGTTCTTTAGTTTAACATTTTTACCAATATAACATGGTTGTATTATTTCTGAATTTTCTAAAACAACATCATCAGAAGTTAGATTGATTCCATCATTTTGTAGTAATTCTAACACTTTAGAGTTCGTTGCAACTGTAACATTTTTATTACCGCAATCCATCCATTCATCAACTTGACCGGGAATGAATTTCATTCCTTTTTGCTTCATGTTCTCTAGAGCATTTGTCAATTGATATTCTCCTTTATCCCTAATATCATTATCTAACAAATACTGAATTTCGTTTCTTAAAGCTTCTCCACTTTTAAAATAATAAATTCCAATAATTGCTAAATCAGAAACAAATTCTGTTGGTTTTTCTACAAACTCGGTAATAAATCCGTCTTGTAAATTCACAACTCCAAAAGCACTAGGGTCATCTACTTTTTTTACCCAGATAGCTCCATCAGCATTCGCATCAAGTTTAAAATCAGCTTTAAAAAGTGTGTCTGCAAATGCCACAACACAAGGCCCTTCTAGCGCATCTTTTGCACATTGAATAGCGTGTGCAGTTCCTAAGGCTTCGTGCTGTACAAAAACAGAGCCATTGGCATTTAAGTCAGATGCAATTTTAAGCAAACGATCTTCTGTATCTCCAGGAAACCCTTTAGCAACAGGCCCAATTATAAAAGCAATTTCGTCTATTTTTTGATTTACAACTTGTGCAATATCTTCAACTAGTCTTTGAACAATAGGCTTACCTGCAATTAATGTTAAAGGTTTTGGTGTTGTTAAAGTGTGTGGGCGTAATCGAGATCCGATTCCCGCCATAGGTACAATAATTTTCATTTAATAAAATTTAAAATTTCTTTTTCGATTGATGCAAATATACAATTCTAATGTGATTGGTAAACGTTTAAATTCTAAAGGAATTGTTAAACCAATTTCTTTTTTATTTTCATAAATCCTCTTAAATATTTCATTTTAATTATTTTAAAATTGGCTAAAATTACATTTTGTCATCATTATAACATTAGTGACTACACATTATTTCTATTAAAGTTTTAAGAAATTATTAAACTATTTTGATTTAGCTATTAATTTCTCTATTTTTAACAAAATTTAACTAACCTAACTGACATATTCTATGAAAGCGAAATTACTATTGCTTATCGTTTTGATGAGCGCAACTGTTACCTTTTCTCAAAGTAACGCCTTTTGGCAAAAACAATCACCTGTTAATTCTTCAAAGGTGAATTTAAACAAACAACATTTACCAACTTCTCAAACCTACAGTTTAAACATTGAAGCGCTGAAACAAGTTTTAGAAACTGCTCCTAAAAGAGGCGAGTTTTTAGGAAGCTCTAACTTAATCATTGCATTTCCAAATGCAGATGGCCAATTTGAACGTTTTAGAATTATGGAAGCATCTGTTATGCATCCTGATTTAGAAGCTAGGTATCCTGGAATTAAATCATATGCTGGTCAAGGTATCGACGACCCAACTGCCAGAATCCGATTTAGCATTTCTCCCTTAGGATTGCAAAGTATGAGGATGTCTAGTATAAGTGAAGCATCTTTTATTGAGCCTTATTCTTTGGATAATAGCCAATATACTGTTTATAAGAGAACTAACGCAACTTCTTCACAAAGTGATTTTGAATGTACTTTAACAGAAACCGTAAATAAAAGTATTTCTGGAAGTAATTCTAATATGAGAAACGCTGATGATGGCCTTTTAAGAACCTATAGGTTAGCAATGTCTGCTACTGGAGAATTTACATCATACCATGGTGGAACAAAAGCTGATGCTTTAGCTGCTATAAATGCAACGATGACAAGAGTAAATGGCATCTTTGAAAATGATTTTAATGTAACTATGGTATTAATAGCAAATACTGATGATGTTATTTATACAAATTCTGGAAATGATCCATATTCATCAACAGGAAGCTATAATAATGAATTGCAAAATACATTAACAAGTGTTATAGGTGAATCTAACTACGACATAGGTCATTTGGTTGCGAACCTTCAAAATAATGGTAATGCTGGATGTATAGGCTGCGTTTGTGTTGATGGTCAGAAAGGAAGTGGATGGACTTCTTATACTACACCAGAAGGTGTAAATTTTGATGTTGATTATGTTGCCCATGAAATGGGACATCAATTTGGTGGAAACCATACTTGGACGTTTGGTGGAAACGAAGGCGCCAATGTACAGATGGAGCCTGGAAGTGGATCAACAATAATGGGGTACGCTGGTATTACAGGGGCAACAGATGTGCAAGCACATAGTGATGCATATTTTCATGCTGTTACTATAGAACAAGTTACAGACTATGTTAAAACTACAACTTGCCAAACAAATACCAATACTGGTAATGCTGTACCAACTGCAAGTGCAGGTGCTAATTACACCATTCCAAAAGGAACTGCTTTTGTGTTAACTGGAGCTGGAACAGATGCAGATGCTGGCGATGTTTTGACTTATTGTTGGGAACAAATGGATGAAAATAATGCATCAACAACCAATCCGAGTACAACAGCAACAACTGGAGTAGCATTTAGATCATACTTACCTACAGCAGATACTAAAAGATATTTTCCAAACTTAGCTACTATAAAAACAGGAGCAACTTCTTGGCAATGGGAAGCAGTACCAAATGTTGCTAGGTCATTAAATTTTAGAGTAACTGTTAGAGATAACAATGCTGGTAGTGCAAATAACAATAGTGACGATATGGTTGTTACTGTTAATGGCACTGCTGGACCGTTTTTAGTGAGCTCACCAAATACGAATGTAACTTGGAATGCAGGAACTACACAAACTGTAACTTGGGATGTTGCCGGAACTACCGGAAACGGAGTGAATGCAGCAAATGTTGATATCTACTTATCAATTGATGGTGGAGATACTTATACAATTGCATTAGCTTCAGGTGTAACAAATGACGGTTCTCATGATATTTTAGTTCCTAATAATCAAGGTACACAGAATAGAATAATGGTGAGAGGTACAAACAATATCTTCTTCGATATTTCTAATGCAGATTTTGCAATTGAGGGTGAAGTAATTTGTAATGCTACAGTACCTACTGGTTTAGCAGCCTCAAACATTGCAACAAATACAGCTACCATGAGTTGGGATGCTGTACCAGGTGCTTCGTTTGATTTACAATACAGACAAGTTGGATCAGGTACTTGGACAACTGTTCCGGTAACTGGAATTTCTACTGCTTTATCTGGATTGAGCCCTCTTACACAATATGAAACACAAGTTAGAAGTAAATGTCCTGATTTGTCAACATCAGCATATAGTAGTATTGTTAATTTCACAACTACTGATGTACAATTAAATTATTGCTCATCCGCAAGTACAAATATCAATGATGAATTTATTGGTCGTGTACAATTAAACACTATTGATAATAGTTCTGGCGGACAATTTTATACAGATTTTACTAGCATTTCAACAACGCTAACAAAAGATGCGCAATACACAATTACTGTAACACCAACTTGGACAGGGACTATTTATAATGAAGGGTATGCAGTTTGGATTGATTATAACAGAGATGGTGATTTTAATGATGCAGGAGAATTGGTTTGGTCAAATCCTATTTCTAAAACAACACCTGTTAGTGGTACTTTCACTGTGCCTTCAAGTGCCGTTGAAAGCTCTACAAGAATGCGAGTTTCTATGAAATACAATGGGATTCCAACATCTTGTGAAACTTTCACCTATGGCGAAGTTGAAGATTACACCGTAATAATTGAAGGTTCAGGCCCAGACGTTGTCGCACCAGTAATTACTTTAACAGGTGCTTCGCCAATCAACTTAAATGTTGGTGAAGTATATACCGAACAAGGTGCTACAGCAACAGATGATGTTGATGGTGATATCTCAGCTAATATTATTGTTGGTGGTGATACTGTTGATGTAAATTTGGCTGGAACTTATGTTGTAACATACAATGTAAGTGATGCTGCTGGTAATCCTGCAACTGAAGTTACTAGAACGGTGAATGTACTGGCTGATACAACTGCACCTGTTATTACACTAATTGGAAATGCTATAATCGATTTAAATGTTGGACAAGCATATACTGAACAAGGCGCAACAGCTTCTGATAATATTGATGGTGATATCTCGGCAAATATTGTTATTGGTGGTGATATTGTTGATGTAAATTTAGCAGGTATTTATGTTGTGACTTACAATGTAAATGATGCTGCAGGAAATCCTGCAACACAAGTAACTAGAACGGTAAATGTCGTTGCTGACACAACAGCACCTGTTATTACACTAATTGGAAATGCTATAATCGATTTAAATGTTGGACAAGCATATACTGAACAAGGCGCAACAGCTTCTGATAATATTGATGGCGATATTTCTGCAAATATTGTTATTGGTGGTGATACAGTTAATACTAATATTGCTGGAATTTATATCGTAACTTACAATGTAAACGATGCTGCAGGAAACCCTGCAACCGAAGTTACTAGAACTGTAAATGTAGTGGCTGATACAACTGCTCCTGTTATTACATTAATCGGAAATGCTACAATCGATTTAAATGTTGGTGATACTTATGCAGAACAAGGCGCAACAGCTTCTGATAATATTGATGGCGATATTTCTGCAAATATTGTTATTGGTGGTGATACAGTTAATACTAATATTGCTGGAACTTATATAGTAACTTATAATGTAAGCGATGCTACAGGAAACCCTGCAACTGAAGTTACTAGAACGGTGAATGTTAATTCAAATACTGGCTCAACAACAGTTTTACATCAAGGGTTCTTCGAATCTGGATGGGATGGATGGTCTGACGGTGGAAGTGACTGCGCAAGAAGAGCTGATGCATCACGTTCTTATGAAGGAAGTTATTCTATAAGAATTAGAGATAACTCAGGAACAAGTTCTGCTATGACATTATCATCTGTAAATGTTTCTTCTTATGATCAGGTTGAAGTTGACTTCTATTTTTATGTGAGAAGCATGGAAAATAATGAAGATTTCTGGTTCCGTTTTTACAATGGTTCTTCTTGGACTACTGTTGCTACTTGGACAAGAGGTATAGATATAAACAACAACACTTTTTACAATGCTACAGTTACTTTAGATGCTAGTCAATATACTTTTGCTTCAAACGGTGGATTCAGATTCCAGTGTGATGCTTCAGGTAACAATGATCAAATTTATATAGATCAAGTTACTATTAGTGGTATTAATGGTACCGGACGTAATTTTGGAAATTCTCTGAGAGATTTAGGGTCTCCAACTTTTAATAAAGGAGAAGTAGATTCAGAATTTGACTTTATAATGTATCCGAATCCAGCAAGAGATTATCTTAATATTAGACTGCTAGACGAAACTAATGGGACTTATAGAATTGTAAACTTACTCGGTCAAACAGTATTGGCTGGAAAAGTATCAAACAACCCAATTGATATTTCTGACCTAAGAATCGGTGTTTATATTATTGAAGTAAATGACGGTGAAGAATTAATGATAAGAAAATTCATCAAAGAATAATCAACCTTATTTATAAACTAAAAGCCTAAGCCATTGCTTAGGCTTTTAACTTGTTACAAATTTAAATACATACTCATGAAAAAACTTCTATTATTATTTTATTTTATTACACTTTCTACCTTTAGTCAAATCCCTGCGGGGTATTATGATAGTGCATCTGGTTTAAATGGAGCTCAACTTAAATCTGCTTTGAATACTATTATTTCTGGTCACACAACATACCCATATAGTAGCACATCTACAGATGTTTGGGATATTTTAAAAGATGCTGATAAAGATCCTGCCAATGCAAATAATGTCATTGGAATTTATTCTGGTTTCTCTATGGATGCTGCTGCTGAATATGCAGGGGGAGCTGGATGGAACAGAGAGCATGTTTGGGCAAAATCGAGAGGTGATTTTGGAACAACTCAAGGAGCTGGTACAGACTGCCATCACTTAAGAGCATCAGATGTTTCAACAAATTCAGCTAGAAATAATCGAAATTTTGATTATGGAACAGACTTTTATATTGATGGTTCTGGAAATTATTCAGGTCCAACGCTCTCAAAAACTAGTAGCACTGATTGGGTATGGGAGCCTAGGGATGAAGTTAAAGGTGATGTCGCAAGAATGATTTTTTATATGACTACAAGATATGAAGGGTTTAACGGAGATCCAGATTTAGAATTAACAGAAATTTATTTAACAAATACAGATAAATCTCCTTTTCACGCAAAATTATCTACCTTATTAGAGTGGCATCAGCTTGACCCTGTAAGTCCTGAAGAGCAAAACAGAAATGATATTATTTATAGTTATCAAAATAATAGAAATCCATTTATTGATCACCCAGAATACGTTTGTAGTATTTATTCTTGTACAAGTAGTGGAAATAACATTCCGCAATTTTCATCTATTGCTGTTACCTCAGCAACAGAAAATCTACCTTATACCTATAATATAACAGCTACTGATGCAGATGTTGGAGATACCTTAACAATATCATCTCCAACCATACCATCTTGGTTAACCTTTATTGATAATGGAAATGGCTCTGCAACATTAAGCGGAAATCCATCTTTAATTAATGTAGGAAATAATTCAGTTACTTTAAATGTATCTGACGGAACCGATTCTTCTCAACAATCATTTACAATAAATGTTTTAGCCACAGGAGGTGGCAGTGGTACTATATCAGATTTAATAATATCTGAATATATTGAAGGATCTTCTTTTAATAAAGCAATTGAAATTGCCAATTTTACAGGCAGTGTTGTTGATCTTACAAACTACAAGCTACACAAACAAACAAACGGTGCAGGTGCTTGGTCAACTGGTCTAACACTCAGCGGAACACTAGCAGACGGTGCGGTATATATTGTTGCTAATAGCTCTGCTGATATTGCCATAACTTCAACTGCTAATTATACTGGCGGAAATGCGGAGTTGACTTTCAACGGAAATGACCCTATTGCTTTATTTAAATCAGGAACATTAATCGATGTTGTCGGTAATTTCAATGGTGGCACTGCAAATTTCGCTAAAGATGCTACACTTAGAAGAGTTGAAACTGTTACAAGCCCTAATAGTACTTATACAATTTCTGAATGGGATACATATGCTTCTGATACATTTGATGGTTTAGGAAGTCATGTTGTTACTGGTGGAGGAACACCTGACACAACTGCTCCTATTATTACCCTAATCGGAAATGCTATAATCGATTTAAATGTTGGTGATGCATATACAGAACAAGGTGCAACAGCTTCAGATAATGTTAATGGCGATATTTCTGCAAATATTGTTATTGGTGGTGATACAGTTAATACTAATATTGCTGGAATTTATATCGTAACTTACAATGTAAACGATGCTGCAGGAAACCCTGCAACCGAAGTTACTAGAACTGTAAATGTTAATTCAAATACTGGCTCAACAACAGTTTTACATCAAGGGTTCTTCGAATCTGGATGGGATGGATGGTCTGATGGCGGAGGTGATTGTGCTAGATATTCTGGAAGTTATTCTTATGAAGGTAGTTTTTCAATTCGTATCAGAGATAATTCTGGTACAAGTTCTGCTATGACATTATCATCTGTAAATGTTTCTTCTTATGACCTAGTTGAAGTTGATTTCTATTTTTATGTGAGAAGTATGGAAAATAATGAAGATTTCTGGTTTCGCTATTATGATGGGTCTTCTTGGACTACTGCTGCTACTTGGATAAGTGGTGTAGATATAAATAACAACACTTTTTACAATGCTACAGTTACTTTAGATGCTAATCAATATGCTTTTGCTTCAAACGGTGGATTCAGATTCCAGTGTGATGCTTCAGGTAACAATGATCAAATTTATATTGATCAAGTAACCATAAGTGGAATTATTGGAACTGGAATGAATCGTAATACTGGAGATTCATTAATTGATTTAGGGGCTCCTATCAAAACTAAAACAACAATTGATACTCAAACAATGAAAAGAACAGAAATTGAATCTGAACAAGATTTTATAATGTATCCTAATCCTGCAAGAGATTACCTTAATATTAGACTTCTAGACGAAACTAATGGGACTTATAAAATTGTAAACTTACTCGGTCAAACAGTATTGGCAGGAAAAGTATCAAACAACCCAATTGATGTTTCTGACTTAAGAATCGGAGTTTATATTATTGAAGTAAATGACGGTGAAGAATTAATGATAAGAAAACTCATCAAAGAATAACCAATCCTATTTTATAAATTAAAAACCCAAGCAATTGCTTGGGTTTTTTGTTTCTTTGCAAAAAATCAGCAAATATGAATTTCTTAACTGTCGAAAATATTGCTAAAAGTTTTGGTGATCGGGTCCTATTTAAAGACCTGTCATTCGGAATCAATAAAGAACAAAAGATTGCTTTTATTGCAAAAAACGGTGAAGGGAAAACAACTATCTTAAATATTATTGCAGGTATTGATGCTCCAGATTCTGGGCAAATTGTTTCTAGAAAAGGATTGCATATTGCTTACTTGTCCCAAAAAAATAATTTGAATCAAGAGTTAACAATAGAAGCTGCAATTTTTGATTCAGGAAACCATATTTTAAAAGTTATTGAAAAATACGAACACGCATTAGAGAATCCTGAAAATGTAGATGCGTATCAGAAAGCTTTTGAGTTAATGGAATCGCACAATGCTTGGGATTTCGAAACACAGTACAAACAGATTCTGTCAAAGTTAAAGTTTGATGATTTATCTCAACCTATTGCTTCTCTATCTGGTGGACAACAAAAAAGACTATCATTAGCAATCATTCTAATTCACAAACCAGATTTATTGATTCTTGATGAACCAACAAATCATTTGGATTTAGAAATGATTGAATGGTTAGAAAGTTATTTTAAAAAAGAGAAAATAACTTTGTTAATGGTAACACACGACCGTTATTTTTTAGAACGGGTTTGTAATGAAATAATCGAATTAGATCAAGGTAATATCTATAAATATAAGGGTAACTATTCTTATTATCTTCAGAAAAAAGAAGAACGACAAATACAAGAACAAACAGAGTTGCACAAAGCGAAATTGTTGTTTAAAAAAGAATTGGATTGGATGCGAAAGCAACCAAAAGCAAGAACAACCAAATCTAAATCTAGAATTGATGATTTTTTTGAAATCAAAGACAAAGCACATCAAAGAAGAAATGACCATGTAGTGCAGTTAGAAATTAATATGCATCGCCTTGGAAACAAGATTTTAGAGCTACACAAAATTTCTAAATCATTTAATGAATTGCAAATTCTAGACAAGTTTGAATATGTTTTTAAAAGAGGTGAGCGCATCGGTATTATTGGTAAAAATGGGACTGGAAAATCTTCTTTTTTAAATATCATTACTGATAAAATTCCGCTAGATACAGGTAAAATTATGGTTGGTGAAACCGTGAAATTTGGTTACTATACACAAAAGGGGATTAACGTAAAAGAGGGGCAAAAGGTAATAGAAGTTATTAGAGAGTTTGGTGATTATATTCCGTTGGTAAAAGGAAATAAAATATCCGCGAGTCAATTATTAGAACGCTTTTTATTCAGTAGAAAAAAGCAATATGACTTTGTTGAAAAACTCTCAGGTGGCGAATTAAAACGCCTGTATTTATGTACGGTTTTAATTCAAAACCCTAACTTTTTGATTCTCGATGAGCCCACCAATGATTTGGATATTATTACGCTGAATGTATTAGAAAATTTCTTGTTAGACTTTCCCGGTAACTTAGTGGTAGTATCTCACGACAGGTATTTTATGGATAAAATTGTCGATTCACTTTTTGTGTTTGAAGGCAATGCTAAAATAACACATTTTCCTGGTAATTATTCTGATTACAGAGCATATGAAGATTCTGCTCCTATGAAAGAAATAGTGGTAGATAAGAAAGAAAAGGTACAAGTAAAAACTCCTCCTAAAAATAAATTATCATACAATGATAAACGCGAATTTGAACAATTAGAAAAGGACATTTCAAGACTTGAAAAAGAAAAAGAGACCTTAGAAAATCAATTTTCAGAAGGAACTATTGAAGAATCTAAAATCTATGAAGCTTCTCAAGAATTACAAAAAATCATCAACTCTTTAGAACAAAAAGAAGAGCGTTGGTTAGAACTGTCTATGCAAATGGAATAGCCCTTCCAAATGGGACGGGCTTTTAGCAACTACTTATTTCTTTACCTCAATCAAAATTTTCCTCATTTATTAAAGAGGAGTGGATTTGTAAAAAGCAAATTCGAGGTGGTTTAAACTTTTACTACCTCATCATCGTTTAACAAGTCAAAATTATAAAGTCGCAACAATAATTGCACAACAGCAATCGTATCTTTTTCACAATAAGAAACAATGCGTTCAAGATTCTTTTCTTTGTAGTAAACATCAGCTACTTGACTCCCATCAATATCATCTTTTGGAGATGGAATTCCTAAAATATGAGTCATCAGTTTTAAAGAGGTGTAATGTTTGTAATCTCCAAATTTCCATAACTCCATGGTATCTAAATGCGGAATCTCCCATGGTTTTTTACCAAATAAGTTTAATGATTTAGGTAAATCAATTTGATGAATAATCATCCTGCGTGCTATATACGGAAAATCAAATTCTTTTCCATTATGCGCACATAATAAATTGTTTGATAAATTAAAATGATTATTCAATAAGTCATTAAATTCTTCTAACAATTGATGCTCATCATCACCATAAAAAGATTTTACTCTAAATACTCTATCACTATCAAAATCAGAAAAAAAACCAACCGAGATACAAATAATTTTTCCGAACTCAGCCCAAATCCCTGCGCGATTGTAAAACTCTTCTGGAGTAAAATCTTCTTTTCGTTGGTATTGTGTTTTTAAACTAAATAGCTCTTGTTTAGTTTCTGATAAGTCTTGGTAATTTTCTACTTCTGGAACCGTTTCAATATCTAGAAACAGTATTTTTTTAAAATCAATTTTAGTATTCATAGCTTTTCTTTTGGTTTAAAGGTACAAAAAAGAGGTTATGTATTTTATAGAGGGCAATTCATATATGTTATTTAAAAATTATTTTTTACTCTTATATATTAAATCAATGTTAAGGATGAACACAGTTTAATATTAATAATTATCTTTGAAAATCATTCAAATAAGTAAGATGAAGAAAAAAGATATAAAAATTCTTTTGGTTGATGATGAACCAGATATTTTAGAAATTGTTGGATATAACCTAAGCAACGAAGGTTATTCTGTTTTTACAGCGGAAAATGGTGTGAAAGCAATTGAACAAGCCAAGAAAACAAAACCTCATTTAATTTTATTGGATGTAATGATGCCAGAAATGGATGGTATAGAAGCCTGTGAAAAAATAAGAGCTCTTGAAGGATTAGATGATGTTCTTATTGCATTTTTTACCGCTCGTGGCGAAGATTATTCACAAGTTGCAGGTTTTGATGCTGGGGCTGATGATTATATTACAAAGCCTGTAAAACCAAAGGTTTTGATAAGTAAAGTAAAGTCATTATTGAGAAGGTTAAAAACTACAACTGACGAAAATATAGTAACAGTTGGGTCAATTGTTATTAATCGAGATGAGTATTTGATTTTTAAAAATGAAGAAAAAATAAGTCTCCCAAGAAAAGAATTTGAATTGTTTTCTTTGTTAACTTCAAAGCCTGGAAAGGTATTTAAACGTGAGGTTATTCTAGACCAAGTATGGGGAAGCGAAGTCGTTGTTGGAGGACGAACTATAGACGTGCACATCAGAAAATTGCGCGAAAAAATTGGTGATGAGTATTTTAAAACAATTAAAGGGGTTGGATATAAATTTGTGTCTGACGAAGTATAATTTTTATTTGTGAAAATTAAAAAAACATATTCTTTTGCTCTTTGGACAACCATTATTATTACACTTTTTTTTGTACTGATTTTAGCCCTCTTACAATTTCAATTTCATCATACCGTTGATTTTAATATTGTATTTATAGCTGCTGGTATCAGTTTTATTTTATCTATTATTGTTATCCAAATTCGTGTAGAACGCTTTATTTACAAACGAATTAAAAAAATATATGAAGAAGTTTCTTTATTAGATATTGGCGATTTAGAAAACACTGCACTGACCTCAAATATGGAAACACTATCAGCCGAAGTAAAAAAGTTTGCAGAAAAAAAACAGGTCGAAATTGCAAGTTTAAATGAACGAGAATCATACAGGCGCGAATTTTTAGGCAATGTTTCTCATGAATTAAAAACGCCTTTATTTACGGTGCAAGGATATTTATTAACGCTTTTAGATGGTGCTATTGATGACGAAATTATCAGTGAAAAATATCTACAAAGAGCAAATAAAGGTGTAGAACGGTTGGTGGCAATTATTAAAGATTTGGATATGATTTCCAAATTAGAGTCCAACGAATTAGGACTACAAAAAGAAGGGTTTAATATTATAGAATTAATTCAGGATGTATTTGATTTATTAGAAATGAAATCTCATACTCGTGGAATTACATTAATGTTTGATAAAACTTACGATGTTCCATTATTAGTCGTAGGAGATAGAGAACGTATTGAACAGGTATTGATAAACTTGATTATGAACTCCATAAAATATGGAAAAGTTGATGGTACAACAGCTATAAGTATTGAATCATACGGACATAAAAAAATTCTTATAAAAATTAAAGATACTGGTTTGGGAATTAAAAAAGAGCATCTAGCAAGATTGTTTGAACGCTTTTATCGTGTAGATCAAAGTCGTTCTCGAGAGCAGGGTGGTTCTGGACTTGGACTCTCGATAGTAAAACATATTATTGAAGCACATGACGAAACCATCTTGGTAAAAAGTGAGTTTGAAAAAGGCTCAGAATTTTCTTTTACAATGACTAAAGTCAAATAATTTTTTACATTAAATCTTTATTGATTAATGCAAAACCCACTCTATTTCTTTTCAACCTTTGCCCAAGAATCTCTTAAAGGCACTGTTCTGTTAAACACTAAATTTTCTTCAGTAGTATCAGAATCAACACAAAAATATCCTTTACGTTGAAACTGAAAACGGTTTCCGATTTTTGCAGTTTTCAAACTAGGCTCCACAAAGGCAGAAACCACATCTAAAGAATTTGGATTTACAAATTCTAAAAAGTTTTTGTCTTTATGACCATCTGGGGCTTCGTCGCTAAACAACCTATCATACAAACGAACTTCAGCTTTAATGGCATGTTTTGCTGATACCCAGTGTAAGGTTCCTTTTACTTTTCGCTTACTTGCTTCACTTCCACTTCCGCTTTTAGAATCAGGGTCATAAGTACAATGAATTTCAGTAATTTTTCCGTCTGCTTCTTTTATGCAACCTTCGGCTTTGATGATGTATGCATTTTTTAATCTAACTTCCTTTCCTAATTTTAATCGGAAGAATTTTTTATTTGCTTCTTCTCTAAAATCTTCACGCTCTATATAAATTTCTCTCGAAAAAGGAACTGCTCTGCTACCAAACCCATCTTCATAATCATTATAGTTAGCATCTAAAAACTCTTCTTTACCTTCAGGATAATTAGAAATAATCACTTTTATAGGGTCTAACACAGCCATTACCCTAGGCGCTGTTTTGTTTAAATGGTCTTTTATACAAAACTCCAACAAAGCAACATCAGTAATAGAATCTCGTTTTGCGATTCCTGAAACATCACTAAAATTTCGGATAGATTCTGGCGTATAACCTCTACGTCTCAATCCAGAAATAGTTGGCATCCTCGGGTCGTCCCAACCATTTACAATTCCGTTTTCAACTAACTGCAACAACTTGCGTTTACTCATTACAGTATAACTCAAATTACGTCTTGCAAACTCGCGTTGTTTTGGCCGTATATTTTCTGATGACACAACTTGATCTAAATACCAATCGTATAACTCTCGGTGACTTTTAAATTCTAGCGTACAAAACGAATGTGATATTTGTTCAATATAATCTGACTCACCATGCGTCCAATCATACATAGGAAAAATACACCAATCTGTTCCTGTTCTATGGTGTGATTTTTTTAAAACACGATATAAAATAGGATCACGCATGTGCATATTATTGTGCTTCATATCTATTTTTGCACGTAATACAACTGCTCCTTCATCAAAATCACCATTCTTCATTTTTTCAAACAGTGCTAGATTTTCTTCTACTGATCTATTTCTAAAAGGACTATCAGTTCCAACTTCAGTTGGAGTTCCCTTTTGAGCTCTTATCTCATCTGATGATTGTTCATCAACATAGGCTTTTCCTTTTTTGATTAGCTCAATAGTCCAATCATACAGTTGCTGAAAATAGTCTGAAGAATACAACTCTTTATCCCACTCAAATCCCAACCAAGCCACATCTTTCTTAATGGCATCAACATATTCTTGTTCTTCTTTCGCAGGATTTGTATCGTCAAAACGTAAGTTTACAGGGGCATTGTGTTGCAATCCTAAACCGAAATTTAAACATATTGAGGCCGCATGACCAATATGCAAATACCCATTAGGCTCTGGAGGAAAACGAAAGCGCAAATCGTTTTTGTCCAATCCGTTTTTTAAATCTTCAGCAACAATTTGCTCAATAAAATTCAATGATTTTTTTTCTTCGTTCATACTTTCAAAATAAGTTGCAAAATTATTGATTTTTTTTGGCAATACAACTACAAAAAAAAACGTGAATTAGTATATTTGATGAAAAATAAGCAAGATGAACGATGTAAACTTAAATTACACCTGTCCAAAGTGTAAAAACCGAACCTATGAAATTGGGCAAATGAGAGCAACAGGAGGAATATTATCTAAAATATTTGATGTGCAAACAGAAAAATATACTTCTGTAACATGTGAAAAATGTAAGTATACAGAATTTTATAAGGCTTCAACTAGGGCACTCAGTAATATCTTTGACTTTTTTACAAATTAAAATGGGAATTATAAAAGTAGAAAATATCAGAGTCTATGCTTTTCATGGGTGCTTAATCGAAGAAGGTAAAATTGGGTCAGATTACCGTGTAGATGTTAAGGTAAAAGCTGATTTAGATAAATCTTCACAATCAGATGAATTAGGTGACACCGTTGATTATGTACATCTAAACAAAATTGTAAAAGAAGAAATGGCGATTCGTTCGGCATTGTTAGAGCATGTGGTTGAACGTATTATCAACAAAATTTTAAATGAAATTATTTTGGTGCAAAAATGTGAAGTTTCAGTTTCAAAAATCAACCCACCAATTGGAGGTAATGTTGAAAAGGTTACTGTAAGCCGAAAGAAGAAAAGGAAAATATAAAAAACCTTGCCAACAATATAAAAATAATTAAATTTGCAATCCTTAATGGCGTCGTGGCCGAGTGGCTAGGCAGAGCTCTGCAAAAGCTCGTACATCGGTTCGAGTCCGTTCGACGCCTCCAAAAAACCGTCAGCAAATGCTGACGGTTTTTTTCATTTTTTTAACATAAAAAGTGAAAGAAAATTAAGACCTTTGCGTCCCTTATTTGTGTAGATGAAAATTTATCCTATAGAAACTGGAAATCTGAAGCTTGATGGAGGCGCTATGTTTGGCGTAGTTCCTAAGAGTATGTGGCAAAAAACAAACCCTGCAGACGCTAAAAACATGATTGATTTAGCGATGCGATGTATGTTAATTGAAGATGGAAATCGATTAATTTTAATCGATACAGGCCTCGGAAATAAACAATCAGATAAATTTTTTGGCTATTATTATTTATTTGGCGATGCTACTTTAGACTCGTCATTGGCAAAACTAGGGTTTCATCGTGATGATATAACCGATGTTTTTTTAACCCATTTACATTTTGACCATTGCGGAGGTTCAATACAATGGAACAACTCACAAACTTTTTATGAACCTGCATTTAAGAATGCAAAATTTTGGAGCAATCAAGATCATTGGAATTGGGCAACTAATCCGAATGACAGAGAAAAAGCATCTTTTTTAAAAGAGAATATAAACCCTATGGAAGATAGCGGGCAGTTGAATTTTATACATTTAGCTGGAGATAAAATCCAACGAAATTCTGAACTAGGGTTTGACATATTTTTAGCAGATGGCCATACCGATAAGCAAATGATACCAATGATTAAATATCAAGAGAAAACCTTGGTGTTTATGGCAGATTTATTACCAACAACGGGGCATATTCCTTTACCTTTTGTCATGGGATATGATACAAGACCTATGCTTACATTAGAAGAAAAAAAGCAATTTTTGAATACAGCAGCAGATGAAGAATTCATCCTGTTTTTAGAACATGATACACAATCTGAGTTGTGTACAGTTCAACATACCGAAAAAGGCGTTCGCCTTAAAAACACATTTAAATTTACTGATATTTTTAGTTAAAAAACCCTTGATACCATGATTAAAAGAATAATTTTAGGCTTAAGCCTTGCCCTAATATTGACTGGTTGTAATACAACAAAGTCAATTCACAAAGTAGTAGTACCAACAGATAGTGCTGTTACAGTTACAACACCTGCTAAGAAAGGAAATTTAACAGAACAAGAATTACAACAATGGCCACATGCTGATATTGTTTCAGATTCTATCCCAGGTATTAGCCTTAATATGGCGTACCAATTTATCGCTGATAAAGAAGGCACTACAGTAATTGTTGCTGTAATAGATTCTGGAATTGATATCGAACATGAAGATTTAAAAGATGTCGTTTGGACCAATCCAAACGAAATTGCTGGCAACGGAATTGACAATGACAAAAATGGTTATGTTGATGATGTTTATGGTTGGAATTTCTTTGGAGGTGCAGTTGGAACAAACATTCCTGAGCAACTAGAACTTACTAGAGTTTATAAAAAGTTGAGCGCTAAATATGACGGAATTTACGAAGAGAATATTCCTAAAAAAGATAAAGGTGAATATGCTTACTACAAAAAAGTAAAAGAAGATTATAAAAAAGGGTATCAAAAAGCTGTAAAAAACCTAGATTATTTTAAAGAACTTAAAGAACAATTATTAGCAAGTGATGCTCACATTCAAAGTAGGTTAAACAAATCTTCTTATACATTAGAAGATGTAAAAACTTTGCCAGAGCAAGATCAAAACACTAAGTTGATGAAAGTGCTTTCTAGAGGTTTTACTATTGAAGAATATATAGGAAAGTTAGACGGCGCATTAAACCATTATACTTCTAGTGTTGAAGTTAATTACAATGTTGATTTTGATGGCAGATCAGTTACTGGTGATAATCCTTATAATATTAAAGACACTGATTATGGAAATGCATTCGTAAGAGGATCATTAACAGAAGAGTCTCACGGAACACATGTTTCGGGAATCATTCTAGCAGAAAGAGAAAATGGAAATAACATGAACGGTGTTGCTACAAACGTTCAATTGATGTCAATAAGAGCAGTCCCAAATGGTGATGAATACGACAAAGATGTTGCCTTAGCAATTAGATATGCTGTTGATAATGGTGCAAAAGTAATCAACATGAGTTTTGGCAAAAGCTATGCTACAAACCCTGAATGGGTATATGACGCTATGAAATATGCCGAAAAACACGATGTGCTATTGGTACATGCAGCAGGAAATGACAATAGTAATTTAGCTACATACAACAATTACCCAACAGATGCACCAGACAAATTAAATGAGATTGCTGACAATGTAATTACGATTGGTTCTAGCACACGTCATTTTGATGAAAATTTGGTTTCTAGCTTTTCTAACTACGGAAAAAATAATGTAGATATTTTTGCTCCTGGATCAGAGATTTATTCAACCATTCCAAATGATGAATATAAAATGATGCAAGGAACTTCAATGGCTTCTCCAATGGTTGCTGGTGTTGCAGCTTTGATTAGATCGTATTATCCTGAGTTATCTGCAAGCCAAGTAAAACACATAATTATGAACTCGGGTACCAAAGCAGATTTTGAAGTATTGCTACCAGGTGGCGAAGGAAAGAAAGTTCCGTTTAGCGAATTGTCTGTTTCAGGAGCTATAGTAAATGCACACAACGCATTATTATTAGCAGATAAAATGACCATAGTAATTTCCGAAAATGTTGAATTACAAGAAATGAATTTGACTGTTTCTGAAAAGGAAGAAGCAGGATTGTAAATTCAATTTTTAATTACTAGTCATACTATTTATCTTCGGATAAAAATTCTAAAATTCACCTGCAAGGTTTTTAAATCTTGCAGGTGAATAAGTATCTGATTTATGCTATCTTGTCGAGCGCTATAAGATTCTTATCAAAACAAATATCTATAAGCACAAATTAACCTTAGAACCTAACACCTGTATGAAGAATACTTTTCTATTTTCAATTTTGAGCCTATTATTTTTTGTAGGAAATGCACAATCTAATTCAACCTATTGGCAGCAGCATGTAGATTATACTATGGATATTGACATGAATGTTGAAAATTATCAATATGATGGAAAACAAAAATTGGTGTACACCAATAATTCTCCAGATGATTTAGAAATGGTTTTTTATCATTTGTATTTCAATGCATTTCAATCAGATTCTGAAATGTATGTGTACTCACAAAATATTCCAGACCCAGATAGAAGGTTTATAGAAAAGCTTACAAACATTCCAAACCTAGACGAAACTCAAATAGGATTTATTAAAGTAAACTCTTTAAAACAAAATGGCAAACCTGTAAAATATGAGGTAACCGGAACAGTTTTAAAAGTGTATTTAAATACACCGATTAAAGCTGGCAAAAAAGCCACTTTTGAAATGGAATACCTTGCTCAAGTCCCAGAACAAACAAGACGTTCTGGAAGAAATAACAAAGAGGGCGTTGCGCTTTCAATGGCTCAATGGTATCCTAAAATGGCTGAGTATGATGTTGAAGGGTGGCATGCAGACCCATATATTTCTCATGAGTTTCATGGAGTTTGGGGAGGTTTTGATGTGACCATTCATATTGATAAAAATTATACGATTGGTGGAACAGGGTATCTCCAAAACCCACAAAAAGTAGGGCATGGATATGAAGATACTTCTAAGAAAATGAAATTGCCTAAAGGCGATAAGCTTACTTGGAATTTTATAGCTCCGAACGTACATGATTTTACTTGGGCTGCTGACCCTAATTATACACATGATATTTTAGAAGGACCTAACGGAGTTGAGCTTCATTTCTTATACAAAGACAATCTTGTCAATAAAAATGATTGGATTAAGATGGAAGAAATGACAGTAAAAACCATGGAGTTTTACAACGAGCTGGTTGGAGATTATCCTTACAAACAGTACTCTGTAATTCAAGGTGGTGATGGCGGTATGGAATACGGTATGTCAACCTTAATTACTGCAAATAGAAGATTGAGCAGTCTAATTGGAGTAATGCAACATGAATTGGGGCATTCATGGTTTCAATTTGTGCTGGCAACCAATGAAAGTAAACATGCATGGATGGATGAAGGCTTTACAACCTATATTGATAATTTAGCTACTAACGAATTGGTAAGAACCAAAAAGCTAGATAACCCATTTATCTATTCATATATGAGTTATTTTAAATATGTAGCTAATGGTATGCAAGAATCGTTATCTGTTCATATTGACAGATATAAACATGAGCGAGTAGCAAGCTCTAACGCTTATCAAAAAGGAGCGATTTTCTTAGTACAACTTGGGTACATTATTGGGCAAGACAATTTAGACAAAACTCTTAAAAAATATTACCAGGAATTTAAGTTTAAACACCCTACACCAAACGATATTATGCGTACTGCAGAAAAAGTTTCGGGAATTCAATTAGATTGGTATTTAAATGAATGGACACAAACAACACATACTATTGATTATGGTATTAAAGTGATATCTAACAAATCAATCACCTTAGAAAGAGTTGGTAGAATACCAATGCCAATAGATGTTTTTGTTACTTATACAGATGGTACTTCTGAAGAGTTTTATATTCCGTTACGAATGATGCAAGGCAGTAAACCAACAAATGCAACTCAATTAAATAATTGGGCTTGGGCTTTTCCAACCTATACTTTTAATGCAACAAAAGAAATTAAATCTGTTGAAATTGATCCTTCTAAAAGGATGGCTGATATTGATAGGAAAAATAATCTAGTTGAGATTTCTGAGCAATAAAATCAGCTTTTATGCGCAAACTAAAAAATAGCGAGCTCGATAGGTTGGGTGTAGAAGAATTTAAAAAAACTTCTAAAATTCCGTTGATAGTTGTACTAGACAATATTAGGAGTTTAAACAATATAGGGTCAGTTTTTAGAACAAGTGATGCTTTTGTAGTTGAGAAAATTTATTTGTGCGGAATCACAGCACAACCACCCCACAAAGAAATTCATAAAACAGCTTTAGGAGCAACAGATTCTGTTTCTTGGGAGTATGTTGAAGATACACTTACTTTGATTAAAAGATTGAAAGATTCAAACATTAAAGTTGCTAGTATTGAGCAGGCTGATAACGCAACTATGTTACAGGAATTTAAGGTTGATCCCAATCAAAGGTATGCTGTAATTTTTGGAAACGAAGTAAAGGGCGTGCAACAAGAAGTTGTTTCAGCATCTGATTATTGTATTGAAATTCCACAATTTGGAACCAAGCATTCATTAAACATTTCGGTAAGTTGTGGCGTTGTACTTTGGGATTTGTTTAAGAAGATGAGGTACTAAAAGCCCAATATTATTTTGGCAATATAAAAGAATAAGAAGATTCCGAAAATATCATTACTAGTCGTTATAAAAGGACCTGTTGCAATTGCAGGGTCAATTCCCTTTTTATCTAAAACTATCGGAACAAATGTTCCTATTAATGCCGCAACAATAATTACTGATAACATTGAAATTGCTATTGTAAGGCTAAAGCTAATGTCCATTTTGGTAAATAACCCAAAAAGAATAACGAGCAGTCCTAATAAAATTCCGTTAATTAGACTCAGACCTATTTCTTTTAACAGTCTATGAAATAGACTTCCTTTTACAACATCATTTGCCAAACCCTGTACTATAATTGCACTCGATTGCACGCCAACATTTCCTGCCATTGCGGCAATGAGCGGTGTAAAAAAGAATAGTTGACGATATCGATCATCAGCCATAATATCTTCATAACCTTCCATAATAAACACAGCTCCTAGCCCACCAAAAAGCCCTAAGACCAACCAAGGTAAGCGCGCTTTAGTCAGTTCCCAGATTGTATCATCTGCCTCTACATCTTGCGAAACCCCAGCTGCCAAAAGATAATCTTCTTCGGCTTCTTCTTTTATCACATCAACAATATCATCAATGGTGATTCTACCCAACAATACCATATTATCATCAACCACCGGAATTGCTTCTAAATCATACTTCTGCATAATTTTGGCAACTTCTTCAGTATCTTCATTTACGTTTACTGAATCAACTTTTGGAATATAAATTTTAGATATATTTCCTTTTGGAGGCGCAATTAATAAGTCTTTTAAAGACAATCTGCCTATTAATTGTTCTTTATCATTGACCACATAAATAGAATGTACACGTGTAACCTCTTCGGCCTGTGCTCGCATTTCTTTTATACATCTTGGTAGTGTCCAATTTTCATTGACCATTACCAATTCTTTTGCCATCAATCCCCCTGCAGAATCTTCATCATACTTTAAAAGTTCTTGAATATCTGCTTTATGTTCGTCATCCTCAATTTCAGAAATTACACGCTCTTGTCTTTCTTCTGACAACTCACCAATAATATCAGCGGCATCATCTGTATCTAGCTCATCAATTTCTTCAGCAATTTCTTTGGCAGATAAGTTTTTAAGAACGCGTTCTCTTGTATCCTCATCTAAATCCATCAAAATTTCTGCAGTCAAATCACTATCGAGTAATTTGATAATATAGGTAGCATCTTCTAAGTTTAATTCGTCTAAAATTTCGGCAATATCAGCATGATGCTCATTACCCAACAAAGCCAAAATAGCCTCATCAGATTGGCTCACAATCAGTTGTTCTATTTTTTTAAAAAGCTCTTTGTTAATTTCTAATGCCATCTTGTTCTATTTTTGCGGTCAGTTCAAAAAAGGCTGAAACTGACAATTGCTCTGGACGCATCGCAAATATAGTATCTTCTCTTAATTTATCTGATAAATTGAAAGATTTTAAACTGCCACGTAGCATTTTTCTTCGTTGATTAAAAGCTGTTTTTACAACTCTAAAGAATAATTTCTCATCTACAGGTAGCGTGTAATTTTCTTTTCTGATAAGTCTGATAACTCCTGAATCTACTTTTGGTGGTGGATAAAAAACAGTTGGTGGTACCGTAAATAAATACTCAACATCATAAAATGCTTGTGTGAGTACAGATAGGATTCCATACTTTTTTGAGCCTTCTTTTTCGGCAATTCTCTCAGCTACTTCTTTTTGAAACATTCCAGAAAATTCTGGAATCTGATGTCTATTCTCTAAGGTTTTAAAAACAATTTGTGTAGAAATATTATATGGGAAATTACCAATGATTGCAAATTGATTGTCTTTAAAAAAGTCTTTAATGTTGATTTTTAAAAAGTCTTTTTCAATTATTCTAGGTGCCAAGTTTAAGTAATTAGCTTGAAGATATTCTACTGACTCTCGATCAATTTCTATAACGTGTGTAGTAACCTTTTTTTTAAGTAAATATTTTGTCAGAACTCCCATTCCTGGGCCAATTTCGAGCACATCATTATAGCCATTTAAAGTTAAAGAATCAGCAATTCTTTCAGCTATTGATTCGTTTTTTAAAAAATGTTGCCCTAAATGTTTTTTTGCTCTAACGGTCATATTTGTTACCTTTTCTCCTGCAAGCTCTTGTATACCTTGTAGGTATTTGTTATCATTACTATACCTACAAGTTTTTTGAAACCTTGTAGGATTATTTCCTATAACGAAATCAGAATTCCTTAATAATTTTTAGTTCTGTTCTAAAAGCAACAAATTTACCATTAAAATGATTGCTGTCATTACGTAATTTATCTGCATCAAATTTATAATAATTGTCTAAATCTTTTCTTGATTTTGCGCGATATTGAACTGAGTAAGTAATCCCTCCCATTTCTTCATCTACCAAAACTTGAGTTAGTTTGGCACTGCTAAATCTACCCGTGTCTAAAACTTCTGGAATGTGTTTGTGAATCCACGCTAGCCATTCTTTTTGAATGCTTTCATCAACATTTATAGTTACGTTGTATATGTACATTTCTATTGTGTAATTGTTTATTTGTTGAATTATTAAATGAATTCAAAGTTACTGAATATCATCTCCTCGTAATTTTCTGTATTTTTTACGAGCATCTACCAAATGTATACTCGACGGAAAATCAAAAATAATCTTTTGATAGTATTCTTTTGCCTTTTCTATATTATTTTGTTTTGAGTGTAATTCGCCCATTCTATAAAATGCATCATCCACCAAAATATCGGTTGGGTTAATTTCAATAATTCTTAAATAGTTCTTTTCAGCATTATCATATTGATTTAGCTTTTCAAAAATTTTGGCTTGTTTAAACAACGCTTCATCTTCAATTGCATGTCCTTTAAATTTGTTTAGCAATACATTTAATGAATCTATAGCTGAAGTGTTTTTACCTTGATATGCCAATAAATCTGATTGTGCATACAGTTTTAAAGCAGTCTTTAGAGAATCTTGTACCGTATTATCGCTGATAATCAAACTCAATTCCAAAGCATCATTGGCAATAAGTTGTGATGTAGAGCCCTTTAATACTTTTAGTTGAGTTTCTGCCCAATCAAAATCACCTTTATAAAAACTTGTCTTGGCTACTTTAAATTGAGCCTCTTGCCCTAAAATATGATTTTTAAGACTGGTTTGCACTTGTGAATAATTAATCAACGCTTGGTTAAATTGATTGTTGAAAACCAAAATATCTCCTAATTTTAATTTGATAGCTCCTTTTTGAAAATCAGTACTTCTTAATTTTAATGCCTCTTTTAAAATGTCGATTGCTTTATAAGACTCTTGCTTTTTAAAAGTCAAAAAATCGGCATAAGCAATTTGGATATTTATAGTTGCCGATGTTTTACCATACTCGTTAAACAAATTTTGAAATTGAGTGTCAACCTCCTCAGGATTATCCGAAGTTTCGATATCAACAAATAACAAATACAATTTAGAATCAATAATTTGGTTTTGACTTTCGGCATTTTCTAAGACAAAAGAAAAAACAACTTTTGTAGCTGAATAGTCTTTATCATTAAAAGCTAATTGGCCAAGGTCAACAATACCGTTTAGGCCTAAACTATCAGTGCGTTTATACATCGCCTTTTCTTGTACGAAGGCTTTACCATAATCTTTTTGCTGCATAAACAACCAGCTCAATAATTGGTTCCAACTATTGTTCGGATTGACTTGCAATCGTTTTAAAATAAGTTTTCTAAATAGTATATTGTATTCGTTTTCGGCATCATCGGTAATGTATTTTCCAATATAACGCAAAATAGTAGTTACATATCGTTGGTCCTTTTCAACCATATTTAAATACGAATTGAACATGTTTTGCAGCTCTCCTTTTTCTCCATAAATCTCCGCAACTTGAATCTCATAATTTGCGTTAGGGTTCGATTCCATAGTAATTTTATATGCTTGCAAGGCATAATCTAATAAGTGATTTTTTTGAAAAGTACGACCAATAGTATATCCATAAACGGGTTTTTCTTTTAAAGTATTTATCGCTTCTGTATAATAATAATCTGCTTTTGTTTGTTGATGTTGCAATTCGTAATTATAACCTAACTCTACATAAAACTGAATCTGTGAAGGATATTTTGAAATGTGATTCTCAATGAGGATTTTACTTTCATCAAAATTTTCTAATTGCTGATGACAATATAGAAGTCGGCTTAAGTAACTAGAATTATAATTGTTTTGCTCGTATAGTTTCTGATAAATTGTTGCTGATTTTTCATACTCCCCTTTCCTAAAATAATCATATACTAACTGCTGATCTTGCGCGTAAAGAAACGTAGAACAAAAGAAAAAAAGGAAGATTATTATTTTTTGCATTAGAGAAAATCAATTTAAACTCAATTTCAAAGATAGGTAAGAAACTGTTAAAGTTTTTATAAAACAATAGTAATTCAATTAGTGGGTTGTAACATTTTGGCACAAATCTTGTCTTAATAATAAAACGAACAAAAACTTAAAAATTATGAACGACTTAACCAAACAATACGAAATAACAAAAATGAGTGCTAAGCAGTATATGAAAAATGGACAAATCCACAAATACTTCGAAGCTTTGTTAAAAATGAATGAATACAAAAAATTGATGTTAGCTGTTGTAGCTAATTAATTTTCGCTTTGCTAATCAATCATTTCAAATCCACAATAAGGTACTAATACTTCAGGGATTTTAATTCCATCAGGAGTTTGGCAGTTTTCTAACAATCCAGCCAAAACTCTAGGTAATGCTAAAGAGCTTCCATTCAATGTATGTGCTAATTCGCTTTTACCACCAACATTTTTAAAACGTAATTTTAATCTATTTGCCTGAAAAGTTTCAAAATTAGAAACTGAACTAACTTCTAGCCAACGGTCTTGTGCTGTTGAAAAAACTTCAAAATCAAAGGTAAGTGAAGACGTAAATCCAAGGTCTCCGCCACACAATCTTAAAATACGATAAGGCAATTTTAACTCTTGTAAAATTCCTTTAACGTGATTTACCATTCCATCTAAAGCTTTATACGAATTTGTTGGATGTTCTAAACGAACAAGCTCAACTTTATCAAATTGATGCAATCTATTTAATCCTCTTACATGTGCACCGTAAGATCCCGCCTCTCTTCTAAAACAGGGTGTATAAGCTGTATTTGTAATCGGAAAATCTTCTTCTTTCAACAACACTTCTCTGTAAATATTTGTAACCGGAACCTCAGCTGTAGGAATCAAATATAGATTGTCAACTCCACAATGATACATTTGCCCTTCCTTGTCAGGAAGTTGTCCTGTTCCTTTTCCTGATTCTTCATTTACTAAATGTGGAACCTGTATTTCTCTATAACCAGCTTCGGTGTTTTTATCTAAAAAGTAATTGATTAAAGCCCTTTGCAATCTTGCTCCTTTACCTTTATAAACAGGAAAGCCGGCTCCTGTAATTTTGTTCCCTAATTCAAAATCAATGATGTCATATTTTTTAGCTAGCTCCCAATGAGGTAAAGATCCTTCATGTAAAGTAGGGATTGTACCTTCTTCAAAAACAGTTTCATTATCATCTTCTGTAACCCCAGCAGGAACTGACTCATGAGGCACATTTGGGATCTGATATAACAATTCTTGTAAATCGATTGTAAACTGATTTAACTTATCATTTAAGGCTTTAGAACTTTCTTTTAATTGACTTGTTTTCTCTTTTAATAGATTTGCTTTTTGAGCTTCGCCATTTTTATAAAGCATCCCAATTTCTTTCGATAATTTATTAGATTCGGCAAGAGTGTTGTCTAATTCGGTTTGCGTAGCACGACGATTTTCATCTGTTGCAATAACTTCATTTATCAATTTTTTGGCATCAGCAAAATTTCTTTTTGCCAATCCTTTTAAAACGGTTTGCTTATGATCTCTAATAAATGCGACTTGTAACATAGGTCTAAATTTGTTCTTTTTTCAAAGGGCAAATTTAGGAAATAGAAGTCAGATTATGTATTTATTTTAAGATAAGTGTTTCGCTAATAGATGTGATTACTTGTGGCACCTCATCAACCTTAAAATCAATGCTGAGGCTATAGGTATTCTTCTTCATTTTTTTGAGCGACAATTGTCCTTTTGTAATTACATAAGACCCATAGCTACCCTTGCAATAACAAATTCTATTTAGAATTAGATTGACTTGCCTAAGCTCTTTATTCTCTAAAATTAAGTCATATAAGTCTGCATCAAATTCTGCAAACACTTCTTCAATATAATGCCCATCTACAACTTGTTGATCAACATTTCTTTTGAAAGAAAATTTGAATACGGTTTTGTTTCCTTTTTCAATGGTTGTGTAAGACGATGTGCCTTCTCTAACAACTAAGTTTATGGAGCTATTTGGAAATAATTCGAACGAGCAATCTCCATCTTCAGGACATTCTGTGTTTGAAGAAAATTCTTGTGTTTCGGTTAATACCTTTGTGTTTTGGGCTTTACAGCTTAGCAATAGTAAGATAAATATAAAGGAGATGGAATATTTCATATTCAAATATACAATTTTATGAGTTTGAATTGATGAAGCTTCTCGATACATTTTTATTCGTCCTCATAAAAAATACTCGAAGTGACGTTGAGATAATTGCATTAAAATTTTGACGCAATTTTTTGAGCAGTAATTTTATCCTTTTGCAATTGCATTTTTAAATCATCTAGCGAATCAAATTTTTGTTCGTCTCGAAGGAATTTTAATAATTCTACCTGAATTCTTTTTCCATACAAGTCATCATTAAAATCAAAAAAGTGAACCTCAATAGTTTGATGTTTTCCTTCAACCGTTGGTCTATTTCCTATATTTAACATTCCATTATAACGAACAGTATCAATCGTTGCTTTTATGACATAAGCTCCGGGTTTAGGAATTAATTTATACGACTCTTCAATATTAATGTTTGCTGTAGGAAATCCAATTTTAGTCCCTAGGCTTTTGCCTTTTACAACAACTCCGGTTAACATAAAGTGATAGCCTAAATAATTGTTTGCTTTTTCAATATCTCCATTTAAAAGTGCCTTTCTAATTTTGGTAGAGCTTATGGTAACATTATTTAAGTTTTGAGCGGGTATTTCTTCCAGCTCAAAATCGAACATTGTACCGTATTCTTGTAATTGCTCAAAATTACCTTCTCTATTTTTTCCAAAATGATGATCGTATCCTATAATTAATTTCGAAATATTAAGTTGGTTTACAAGTACATTTCTCACAAACTCAAAAGCAGTAAGTCTAGAAAAATCTTTATCAAAAGGATGAATAATCAACTCATCTAAACCTAGGTTTTCTAAAAGTTTAGATTTCTCATTCAACGTATTAATCATTTTAACCTCATGATCTTTTTGTAAAACCATCCGTGGATGTGGAAAAAAAGTGAGTATCACCGAAACCTCATTTTGCTTTTTTGAAGCTTCTAACAATTGAGCAATTATTTTTTGATGACCAATATGAACTCCATCAAAAGTGCCAATTGTAATAATGGTCTTTTTTTTTGAAAAAAAATTAAAAAAATTATGGGTAATATCCAATTTTATAAAGAGACAATGATTTCTAGAGCAAAGTTACTACTTATTAGGGTATTAACTCGTTAAAAAAAAAGGTATTTTTTTGATTAATTGATAATATCAGTTATATTTGAGAAAAATGAATTGAGTCGTGTTTAATATTATAAAAAAAGGTTCAAGATAGTTTAGGGAAATTTATATCTTTGTAAATTATTGAGAAACAATGAAGAACAAGTATATTTTCCGTTCCCGAATTTCTGAGAAGAAATTTAGACAAATTTTAA
>JAQRMW010000046.1 GCA_028599075.1 Urechidicola sp.
CCGTATATAATTCATTACGGCGGAATTTCCTATCGGAAATTCACGCTCATTTATTATCTTTGGTTCTCACTCGGAAAAATCTTGCCGATTTTCCCGTAACGAAATCATATACAAAACCGTTAGCGGTTATGCTGAAAATACACAGCAGACTGTTAACGGGGAAGCCGAAAACCAGAAACAGAGTAGGCATGAAATAAAAAATTATAACATGAAGAAAAAAAATGAAATGAAAATTAAAGGATTATTAATAATGTTGATGGTCATGATTATGAGTAGTGCCTATTCTCAAACAAAGTACACTGGATACCAGTATGTTGTAAATGACGATGATTATTATTCATTTAAATATACACGAGAATACAAAGAAGAAGGAAATATTTACACTACGATTTACAAAATTTACCATCCAACAAAAGGACACCATGCAATTACGGTTACAGCAGTACACGATAAATCAGTGAAAAAAGTAAAAGTTGATATTGAAAATGCTGGCGGTGGAATATTTGCTCATATTAATGACGAAGAAACAACTTACGAAACTGCATCAATGGAACCTTTTGGTTTTCGTGGTAGTGTTGGAGCCTTGGGTGGCAATAGAGTACCTAATCAATTAATGGTAAAATTTGTTAGTAGCAAGTTTGAAAATGTAAAAGTTGTACATGTAAATGCTACTGAACCAGCAACGTCAAATTTTATATTCTACGTACTTGATGAAAAATAATGACTTATGAGCCGGTTGCCAAAATATCTTTATCGTGGGGATGCTGACCCCGAAAATAAAAGAAAATTAAGGGAAACATTTAATAGTGGTTTGCTCTTGACTAATTTATGCGACGGTGGCAACGGAAGAGAGATTTTTGGTAAATCATTAGAACATTTGATAAACAAACATATTGCCTTTGGTTGGGAAAAGACACATTTTCTTTCATTCACTACTAATGAACAGACTGCTATACTCTATGGTAGAAATGGGAAAGAATTTATTGAGATTTATGATGACCGAGAAAAATGGGACTTTACCATTTTGACTTTTGACACATCAATTTTATTACCTGATAGTATTAATCAAATTGAAACTGGAATTTACAGAGCGGAATTTTCTCCGTCTTGTAGAGAGTTTCTACCTACTTACAAAGTCGTTTTGATTGACACTCTCTCATATCTAAAAAGAATTTCAGTAGATAATAAAATAGACTTATCGACTGCAATTAAAAAAGCAGAAAATGATAATGAATGGTTAATTTTACCTGCAAGTCCTTTCGGAAATGGAGAGTTTACAGCAAAATTGGACACGGCTTGTATAACAGAAAGAAGAATATATTGTAATGTGTAAATCGACTGATAATCAACAAAGAGAGAAAGCACAAACCGCTAACAAAGGCTATACGTAATTTGGGCAATGTGCTGACATTGAATCTTATAGCAATAAATAAAATTTGTAGTAATATGAAAATTAATCGTTTCAAAATCCCAAACTACGCATAGCCAAACCGTTAGCACACATACAGAACAAAAAATGAAAAATACGAACTTAATTTTAGCACTACTCTTCTTTGGTACATTTCTGACCAATGCTCAAGAAGTTACATTGTTTGACAGTAATGGAGAAGCAAGAGCATATATTGATTATGATGAAGAAGCAACAATATTTCTATGGAATGGAAAACCAGTTGCTTTTTTGGAAAATGATGGTTCGGATATGTGTGTTTTTGGCTTTAACGGGAATTTTTTAGGTTGGTATGAGGATGGAATTATAAGAAATGAAAACGGAGACGCAGTTGGAGCAAGAAAGGGAGCCGTTAATATGGTTACTTCCATAGAACCAATAAAGAGTATTCAAGAAATAACACCAATTAGACCAATAACCCCAATAACACCCATAAAACCTATATTCAGCAATAGCTGGAGTTCGGAATCATTAACAGAATTTTTATATTCAGGAAAAAACTAAAATTATGAAAAAAGTATTATTTGTTGTTTTCTTATTAGTTTCAATTGTAAGCTATTCTCAAAACAGATATTCGAAAGTAACGACTTCAAGTTATCAACCAATGTCGTCGAGCGAGATTTCAAATGTTGCAATGACATTGCAAAAAAGATATAATGCAAATCAAAAGTATCTATACAATATGAAAAAGTGGATTTTAGAATTAAAACCACAAATTTCAGAACAAAGTTTTTTAACGAGACTTGATAAAGAATATAAAGATTTGACAGATATCGAAGATGGAGATTTAGCAAGAGCAACAAAATATCTAAACCAAACAGAAAATGCTATAAGAGAAATCATATCTGATTATAATATTTGGGTTAATAAACAAAATGCTTCGAATACATCAAATTCAACGTCAAAAGAAAATTCAAATTCTTCTATAAATTATGTTCAATTAGCAATGGAACATTTTCAAAAACAAGAATATGCGCTTGCAGTTCGTAACTTTTCAAAACATCTCGAAAAAGACAAAAATAATACTGACGTTATAATGTGGAGAGCTATGGCTAAAGGAGAATTAAAAGATTATTATGGTGCAATAAGTGACTATGACAAAGTAATCGAACTAAATTCAAATTATCCAATGCAATATAATAAGATAGCAATGGTATATAACAACAAAGCTTATACATATGTAAAACAAAAACAATACAGTAAGGCTTTACCATTTGTAGAAAAGGCTTTAGAACTTGATAAATCCGACTGGCATTTTTGGGATACAAGAGGAGAGATTTATTTAAATTTAGGTCAATACGAAAAGGCTTTATCCGATTTAAATAAAGCTATCAAAATAGAGAAGCATTATAATTCCTATTATTTGAGAGGATTAACACAAATCAAATTAGGAAATAAAGAAAAAGGATGTCGAGATTTATCCAAATCTGGAGAATTAGGAAATGCAGATGCTTACGAAGCAATTAACCAAAATTGTAATTAATGGAACTTAATGAGCATCAAATACAAGATTTAAAATTGTCAGATTTAAAACCAGTAATTGGGAAAACAATAAAAATCACGCTAAAAAAACCTATTAAAATAAAAGGCATTGAAGAGGAACAAATCGAGTTATTTGGTGTTGTTAATCAAGTTGGTTTAGCTTCAAATCCGCCAAATTTACCAGTTGATTTAAATATTACGATTTTAGGAACGGAAATAACAAAAGACGTGAATATTTTCAGAATGGAAAAGCTGGAATGGGAATAAGTACGTGTGCTAACAACGTGTATAGCTCATTGCTGTTCAGTTGCTTAAACCAAAGTAAAGGCATATTTGGAAAGTCGCCAAATTTTTAAATTTGACGATTTCCAACTAAAAAGATAAATAGTAAAATTTAAAAATCTGGCTTGTAGCTCAACCGAAAAATAATCGCTAATTTACACGCAACCAGCCATACACAAACCCGTTCTACACCATTTGAAAAAACATCGAGATAATTAAATGAACATAGAAAATAACAATCGAAAAACTAAAACCGAAAAAATTGCTAAATCTTTAAAGAACGCAAAGTGGTTTATCGGAATTGGAATTTTTCTTTGCATAATAGCACCCATAATTGCTACTCAAAAAGCATTTCGAGAATCATTTGACTTTTCTCAAACAGGACAAATTGGAGATACTATTGGCGGAATAACAGCACCAATTGTAAATATCATTGGAGCAATATTAGTCTTCTATGCCCTGAAAGCGCAAATTGATGCAAACCGACTAATTCAAGACCAATTTGACGAACAAAAGACAGATGAATTAAATAGGAAAAAACTACTTTATATAACTGAACAAGTAAATATCATTAGAGCGGATTTAAATGATTTTACATTTACTTTTAGAAAAGACAATTACAAATACAATTATTCAGGCGCAGATGGAATTTATGAATTGTTAAAATCAATAAAAAAAGGAGGTGACCATCACGTGGAATACCAAGAATTCCTAAACCAAAATCCGAAAATAAATGAATTAGTCAATCTGTTGAGAATAATAAATAAACAAATTAAAATAGTCAAATCAGAAAGAATTTCAGAAACAGATAAGGATTATTTTCTATCGCTAATAAAATATCAGTATGATTCGAAAATTCAACAATCCATTAAAGCGTTCGAAAAACATAAAAGAAGTAAACAAGAAACTTGTAATGGTTGTAAACAAAAACACGGAATTCCTGACGAAATCTTTAATGAATCTGACCGAATAGCAACAAATCTAAACGGATAAAAACGGTGTAGAACAACGTGTATAATTAATGGCTAGTTCTAGCCTACTTACGAAAATCCTCGCGGATTTTCTATTCGGTTTTTATTTGCTAAATTAGGTGCTTAAACACGCCACTAATCATACACAAAACCGTTGTAAAACATTTGAACCAAGAATATGAGAAAAATAATTCTATTAGGAATTTTACTTCCTTTTATGGCAATTGCCCAAACTGATAATAAAATAGAAGGACTTACAATTAATACACCTTGTGAATTAGAATACACTCGGAATTTAGGAAATCAAAACAATTATAGTTGTGTAATTCAAAACAA
Source organism: Urechidicola sp. (assembly GCA_028599075.1). Taxonomy (GTDB): domain Bacteria; phylum Bacteroidota; class Bacteroidia; order Flavobacteriales; family Flavobacteriaceae; genus Urechidicola. Next base: position 4,519 of record JAQRMW010000046.1, read on the forward strand.
TGATGATAAAATATTTCAATATTCTGTAACAGTCCAAAATCTATTTGAGGAAATGAAAGGCTTGAGTGGAAATTCACTACAAATTTTTAAAGACCAGTTTTTACAATCAGCAAAGGAAAATGCCAAATCGAATGGAGAAAGCACAGAATCTATAGTTTTAGCAAACGGACGAAAAGCATTAAAAATAAAAGCATACCTAACATATTCAGATCAAAAATTTGTAAATACATCAATTGTATTTCTGTACAAACAAAAAAGTTTTATTGTTAACCTAACTACTAACGATTTGAATAACACCTCTAATCTTGCTAAACGAATAAGAATAAAATAATGAAATACTATACAGATTTTACCACAGAATATGTAAATGACATTTGCAAAGAATTAAGCGCAAAAGGAGTTATTGCAGATAAATTTGAAAACAAACCTTTTGAACCAGAAAGTTTTGAAACATTAACTAATTTTCTACAAAATCATATTGTTAGGTCTTTAGATATTTTCACATATTTAGACAATTTAGGTTTAGTCAACAGAGGAAAATGTCCTTATACTGGACAAAGAATTGATGAGTCCTTCCCAAGTTGGTCTTTTATGAATAATCGAAGAGTTTATACTTCTCACGAAGGTTATGCTATAATGCAAAAAGAAGACGAGGAAGAATATGAAAAAATAATGGGACATCCTAAACCTAAAAAAAGCACATCAAGTGGAAAAAGTGGTTGTTATATTGCAACGGCTTGTTATGGAAATGAATTTGCACCTGAAGTCTTGCATTTAAAATATTTTAGAGACAATATATTGGCGAAAAACTATTTTGGTAGACTTTTTATAAAAACTTATTATTTCCTTTCACCACCTGTTGCAGAAAAACTAAAAGACAAAGAAAAATTAAATACATTTATTAGAAATCAGATTTTAAACAAAATCGTAAAGCGAATTAAATAATGGTTTGGTTTATTTTAATAGTAATAATAGGTGGTTATATATTTTGGAAATTTAATGATGATTCCAAAAAAGTAGCGAGAAGAAATGAATCATTCGGAGGAATGAAAAAAATGTTTCCCGAATTTGTTCAGCATTTTGAAAATAACGGATTTGAACTTGTTGAAAATTCTGGTGCAAAATTAGTTTATAAAAAAGCAATGACTAATAATCCACCGTTTAACAAATATCTGTTTTTAGGTGTGGAAAGTAAATTTACGAATATTGCATTTGGTTATGTAATAAACGGAAATGGAGATAAAATTAACGGACTGAATGTTGAGTTTGCCAAAAATTATAGACTTGAAGAAGTGGAAATGATTATCCGAAAAATAACTGGGAATTTAGAACTAAATGGAGCAATCTAAAAAAACGTTTTACAACACCGTGTATAATTAATTGCTTGGTTTTAGCCTACTTACGAAAATCCTCGCGGATTTTCTATTCAGTTTTTATTTATTAAATTAGTTGCTAAATCAACGCAACTAATCATACACAAACACGTTAGCGTTCATACGGAATAACTGAAAAGTTAGAACTTTCTAATAAATTGATTAGATTTGTCTAATTGTTTTGTAACTTTGCAAAGTTTAATAAAAGGAAAATTGATATGGCATTAGAAC
>JAQRMW010000047.1 GCA_028599075.1 Urechidicola sp.
TAAAAGAATTCTCACTTCCTTTAGCTAACATCTTTTTGATTGATGATTAATTGTATTATTTTTGCTCAAAATTAGATTGTTCAATAATTAAGATTAACCAATGAAAAATAAATCATATATAGGTGTCTCATTCATTATATTACTTTTCGGGATTTATACCGTGCCAAAAGTAGTTAACCACTTTACAGCATCTAAATTACACAAGTTCGACAAAGTTCCAGCTTTTGAATTTATCGATCAACATGGTGCTACAATTACAAATGAATCATATAAGGGTAAAGTGTATGTAGTTGAGTTTTTCTTTACGACTTGTCCAACCATTTGCCCAATCATGAATGAAAAAATGGTGACCATCCAAAATGAATTTTTTGGAAATCCAAATTTTGGAATAGCCTCTATTTCTATCAACCCTACAAACGACACAACTGAAGTTTTAAAAGCCTATGCAGATAAATATAAAGTGTCGAGTCCTAATTGGCACATGCTTTCAGGAAAATCACAAGAAGAAGTTTTTGATTTAGCAAAAACAGGGTTTAAATTATATGCAGGTCTTGGCGATGAAGAAGTTGGTGGTTTTGAGCATTCAGGTCTATTTGCGTTGATAGATAAAGAAGGACATATTCGCTCTCGTTATGATGAATATGGCAACCCGATAATGTATTATAGAGCCATCAAAGAAAATGAATTTGCTGATCAAATCAGTGAATTGAAACAGGATATTAAATTATTATTGAACGAGTAAAAACAGCATTTTTTATATCCTGAAAGGTTTTTAAACCTTGTAGATCTAAAAATAATAGACCAAAATTATAAATGAAAACAGCAGAAGAAAAAAAATACAATCGTATCATTACAATTTTATCAATTGTATTACCTCTAGCTATTGCAGGGTTGTTCGGAGTTAAAATTGACATGGAAATTCCAGTTTTTTTACCCCCAATTTATGCAAGTACAAATGCAATAACATCTGTGGTGTTAATTGCTGCAATTATCGCGATAAAAAAAGGAAATAGACAATTGCATGAGCGTTTGATTAAAGCCGCAATGCTGCTTTCTGTTTTATTTCTAGTATTGTATGTCTTATATCATATGACATCAAATTCAACCTCGTATGAAGGTTCTCAAAAAGGCATTTATTTCTTTATTTTAATAAGTCATATTTTATTGTCAATAGCTGTAATTCCTTTTGTATTGATCACCTATGTACGTGCAAAATTGGATAAATTTGAACAACATAAAAAAATAGCAAAATATACTTTTCCACTATGGTTGTATGTAGCAATTTCTGGAGTGGTTGTCTATTTAATGATTTCGCCTTATTATTAATCTCAATGTAAATCCTCCACAAAATGTGGCTTATAAAATGAAAAAAATAATTCTCTTTTCTCTTTTCTCCTTTCTCTTTTCTTTTAAGGTCTCGGCTCAATGTGCCATGTGCAAAGCAGTGGTTGAAAGTGGCGATGCTGAAGTTGCTCAGGGATTAAATGATGGAATCATGTATTTAATGCTTTTCCCTTATCTTCTTATTGGTGCCTTGTTATACTTTATTTATAGGCATAAAGTTAAAAATAAATCCTGATAAATTATTATCATACTTAAAAGTCTATTCCTGCCTTTTTGAACGTAATTGATATCTGATTTTTTTCATCTAAGTATCAATCTCATTCAAAATAAAAATTAACATTTCTATAAGAATCGTTTTTTGTAACATATTGTAGTTTTGGTCGTCATATGAGTACATCGTTTTAAAAAACTAACGAAATCAAACTATAAAAAATATTTATGAGAACAAGAATTCTTACAGTTTTTGTGTTTATCGGAATCCTTTCAATAAATGCTCAAACTAAAAAATGGAGTATTTACGAATGTATCGATTATGCTATCGAAAATAACATTTCAATAAAACAACAAACTTTAAATGCTGATTTAGCTCAAGAGGATATCAATGCTGCCAAAGGAAATTTTTTACCAAACTTAAGTGGTAGTGCTTCGCAAAGTTGGAATTTCGGATCATCAATCAACGCAAATAATGTCCGTGTATCTCGAGATTTTCGTGGTAATAGTTTTGGACTAAATACTGGCGTTACCTTATTTGATGGTATGCGAAATGTAAATAATTATGAGCAAGCAAAACTCGGTTTAGAAACTTCGCAATTAGATAGTGACATAATTCAAGATGATATTACCATCAATATATTAACACGTTATATTGATATTTTAGCACAAAAAGAAAATCTTGTCATTGCACAAGAACAAGTTAAAATTACGGAGCAACAAATTAATCAAATTGAAGAATTTGTTAATGCGGGTGTTAGAGCAAAAGCAGATTTATTAGATGTCAAAGCACAATTAGCTAGTGATACTGAAACAGTGGTAAATGCTGAAAGTGCAGTTGAATTAGCTTTGTTGGGCTTAACAGAGTTATTGCAAATATCTTATAAAGATTTTGACATACAAGATGTAGAATTAAACATTTCTTCAGTTTCTTTATTATATGAAGATGCTGATGAAATTTATGCCAAAGCTGTTGCAACAAGAGCTGAGATTAAAAAAGCACAATTAGGCATTGAAAGGTCTGAATTAGACGTAGAACTTGCAAAGGGAGCTTATTACCCAACTTTGAGTTTAGGAGCTGGCTTAAATACTTTTTATCAACACGCGCAAGGAAGTGATGATGTCCGTCCAATAATTGACCCTGATGATCCTAATAGTATTGTTTTGGTTCCTAATGGATTTGGACAACAATTAAGTGATAACTTAGGGTATAATGTTGGGTTTAATTTAAGTATTCCTATTTTCAATAGAATGCAGACAAAGAGTAATGTTAATAGAAATATTATCAACCAAAAAAGAGCAGAAAATAATTTAGCACAACAAGAGCAGGATTTATATTCTACTGTTGTACGTGCATATAACAGTGCTAGAACTTCATTAAATCAATATAGAGCATCAGAGGCTTCGGTTGAGGCACAAGAAGAAGCTTTTAGAAATGCACAAGAAAGTTTTGATTTAGGCGTAATGACTTCATTTGAATTTGAGCAAGTAAGAATCAGATTAATCAATGCACAAGCTGCTTTTATCAATGCTAAATACAACTTTGTATTCCGTACCAAGGCATTAGAATATTATACGGGGGTCCCTATTACAATAAACTAAATAGGTTTAAGGAAAAGAGAAAATTAAAATACTCAACATTAAATAAAATGTTGGGTGTTTTTTGTTGTTTAAAAATGAGTATTTAAAAACATAATCATAACAAAGTTTTAGATAACTATTTACTATCTTCGTTACTATTATTATACCTTAAAAATTGTACTATGATACAAACTTCATCTCTCTTAACAGACCTTGAATTTAACGACACAAAACCAGCGATTAAAGTGTTGTTAGAAAGTAACTATAGCAAAGAAATTAGAATTGCTTTTAATAAAGGGCAACTTATGAAAGCACACAAAACTTCTTTTCCTATTACGGTAGAAATTTTTGATGGAGCTATCAATTTCGGAGTTAATGAAAAAATACATCAGCTAAAAAAAGGAGCAATTATTTCGCTTCCTGCAAATATCATTCATGACTTAGAAGCAATTGAAAAAAGCATTGTTAGGTTAACACTTTCTAAAAGCGACACAATAGACCGTGTTAAGAAAGTGATTGACTAACTAGGTGAGTTAGAGGCAATTTTTATATATTGGCTCCGAAAAAGAATTTTTTTTTGAATACTACTAAACTATGATCCCTAAAATTATTCACTTTTGCTGGTTAAGTGGTGATGGATATCCCAAATTAATTGAGCAATGTTTGGCAACTTGGAAAACAAAATTACCAGATTATGAATTCATGTTATGGGACACCAATAAATTTGATGTCAATAGCACATTTTGGACACGACAAGCTTTTGAATCAAAAAAATATGCCTTTGCAGCAGATTATATTCGTTTACATGCTATTTATAATTATGGAGGTATTTATTTAGATACCGATGTTGAAGTTCTAAAAAACTTCGATGACTTACTTCATTTACCATACTTTATTGGGTTAGAACAAAATGACATCATAGAAGCTGCAGTCTTTGGAGCAGAAAAAGGAGCTGATTGGATTGCTGATTGCATGCATTATTATGACAACAGAGCTTTTATTAAAGAAGATGGTACACCAGACCTTATAATTCTTCCTAATATTATGGAGGCACAGATTGAACAAAACAGAAAGTTTGTTAATTTAGAGCATAAGGAGTTGGCAAATATCGAGAAACTTATTAAAGACACATCCAAATTAATTCTATATCCATATGATTTTTTTAGTGCAAAAAACCATGAAAGTCAAGATATAAACAAAACTAAAAACACATATACAATTCATCACTTTAATAATGCTTGGGTTTCTAAACGAAAAAAAAATTCGTATGCGTTTAAAACGCAAGCTCTTTAAAGCTTTTGGAGTTAGTGTTACAGATTCAATTATTGGATATTCTGGATTTAGAGCTGTCAAAAAAATAATTAAAGGTTCTAAATAATATGAAACAACTTATCTTAATCTTATTCTGTTCTCTAATAAGTTTAAACATTTATGCCCAAGATTTAGAACCGCGTTTTTTATCTTCTGTTCCTACTAGCACTAATTTTACTGGTATCGTCTATGGCTACTCATCTGGTGATATTTTATTAAATGCGCAAGAAATAGAAGGGTTAAAAGCCAGCCTTAATACCTTAGCTGCATTCTATGGTCGTAGTTTTAAACTCTTTAATAAACCCGGAAAATTTGATGTAGTAGTTCCTTATTCATTCGGAAACTTGAATGCATTAGTTTCTGGTGTTGATAGTACAGTAAATAAAAATGGTTTTGGAGATATCTCTTTTAGAGTATCTATGATATTGGTTGGAGACAGAGCCCTAAGTTTAAAAGAATTTGCAAAACGAGAAAAAAAGAAATTCAAATTAGGAACTGCTTTTAAAATAAAAGCTCCGTTGGGAAGATATGATGAAACTAAATTAATTAACCTAGGTGCCAATCGTTGGGGCTTTCAGCTTAAAGTTGCGAGTTCTTATGCAGTAACTAAAAGGCTAATTCTAGAATTACATATAGACTCTTGGTTTTTTACAGAAAATTCATCTTACTTTAATGGAAACACCTTAAAACAAAAACCATTACTAAGTACCCAACTACATGTAATTTATCTTTTTGGGTCAAAATTTTGGGCTTCAGCGTCCGTAGGGCAAGTTGCATGGGGGGAGACATCAATAAACGGAATTGCAAAAAACAATAATCAAAAAAATTCTAAATATGGCGCTTCTATTTCTTATAAAGTAGGAAAAAAGAGCTCGTTAAAAGCATCTATTACAAATGGCCTTTACACTGGTAGAGGTGCCGATTTTACATCGGCCTTAATTGGGTATTCTTTTGTGTGGTTTGATAAGATGTAGTTTAACGCTTAGGTAAATTCTTTAGCATAAAGTTTTTAATATTGCCTCCCATTATGGCTGTAATCTCTGTATCACTAAAACCTAGTTTTAGTAACTCATCAACAATTAGCGGAAAACCAGTTACATCAAAATGAGTTTCTACCGCACCATCAAAATCGGTTCCCATCGCTACATGGGCTACACCAACCAAATCAGTTGTATATTTTATTGCTTTTGCTGTGGCTTTAGCATCAGTACCACAAACAGCTTGTTCAAAAATTGCAATTCCAATCAATCCACCAGTTGCTGCAATTCCTTTGATGTGCTCATCAGATAAGTTTCTAATATTATCACAAGTCCCTTTAACTCCAATATGTGAAACCAACAATGGTCGTGTCGCCATATTGATAATATCAGTTGTCAAAGCTGGTGACGCGTGAGCCAAATCAACTATCATATCTAATTCTTCCATTCTTTTAATTACTTCAACTCCAAAAGGAGTAATCCCTCCTTTTTTCATTCCGTGAGCAGAACCTCCTAATTCATTATCAAAAAAATGAGTTGGTGCCATCATTCGTATTCCGGCGTCATACATTACTTGCACATTAGACAAATCTCCTTCTAATATATGCATCCCTTCTACACCTAAAAAACCTGCTGTCTGATTTTTATTTGATAATCTTTCTTTTATATAAGAGCTTAATTCTTGTTGATTGGTAATCACCCATAATTTACCTTCAGACTCATTACTAAAATCATACAATTCTTTACACTGTTGCAATGCTCTTTCTTTTAAACTAAACCATGTTGATAGAGGTCTTCCAGTACCAATCATTAATGTGGTGATATTATCTGTAGTATCATCATTGTGTTCAAAATTCATGTTTTTAGGCGTTTTACTCACAATGGTAAAAGCTTGTAAGGCCATATTAACTTCAATCATCCTAGGGATGTCTTCATGCCCGTAGTCATGCTTTTCAGAAATATCTCTATTCCATAACAACACATCACTATGTGAGTCTGAAACAAACTCTAAACTATTATACAGAGTCATCGCTTTTTCTGATGGTTGATAAGGGCCTTTGAGTTTTACAGTATTATAATCAGCATCAACTTTAGAAGCGATAAATGGCGTCGCAATAAAATAAATTAAAACGATTGCTATAATTGTGATGAGAAATTTTTTAAAAAATTTTGACATGGTTTTATTGAATGATTAAAAAATAAGGTTCAAGATAGTTTAGGGAAATTTATATCTTTGTAAATTATTGAGAAACAATGAAGAACAAGTATATTTTCCGTTCCCGAATTTCTGAGAAGAAATTTAGACAAATTTTAAA
>JAQRMW010000048.1 GCA_028599075.1 Urechidicola sp.
CACAAGTTCTTTTTACATTTAAAGGAATGTGAATATCGTTATAATTATAGAAATAAAAATTTGTATATTAGCACCCTAAAATTAATCAAAGATAACCCTCTTAAGTTATCTTGAACCATTAAAAATAGTATTATAAATTTATGTTGCTTCATTTTTAAATTTGACTTTCTTTTAGTTTGTGATGTTTATTTTCGATAATCCAAGTATATCCAATACATAAAATAGATAAAATACAAGCTGCTACAAGTAGTCTAAAACTACTATCCCACCCAAAATTATCAATTAAATATCCCATTACAATATTTGCTGTTAGTGCTCCTCCTAAATAACCAAACAACCCTGTGAATCCTGCTGCAGTTCCTGCAGCATTTTTTGGAACTAAATCTAAAGCTTGCACACCTATTAACATTACAGGCCCATAAATTAAAAACCCAATAGCTACCAAAGCAATATTATCTATCATAGGGTTACCTACTGGGTTTTTCCAATACACTACAACAGCGATTAACACCAATACCATGTAAATGATACTTACAGGGGCTCTTTTTCCTTTAAACCATTTATCACTTACAATTCCTGCTATGATGGTCCCAGGAATTCCTGCCCATTCGTATAAAAAATATGCCCATCCTGTTTCACTTAAAGAGAAACTCTTAACCTCTTTTAAATAAGTTGGCGCCCAATCTAGCACACCATATCTTACTAAATACACAAAGACATTAGCAATGGCTATAAACCATAATAATTTGTTTTTAAAGACATATTTTACAAAAATTTCTTTGGCAGAAATAGGCTCATTTTGATTAACTCCGTCAATCTCTTCTGGATAATCATTTGTATATTCTTCTATTGCTGGTAAGCCAACTACCCCAGGTCTATCTCTCAAAGTCAAGTAAATAATTGCTGCAATAAAAACAGCAATCATCCCCGGAACATAAAATTTGGCATGCCAATCATTAAAAACAGCAACTCCATAAATAGCCAGAGGACCAATTAATCCACCACCTATATTATGAGCGGTATTCCAGAGGGACATTTTTGTACCCCGCTCTCTAATTGAAAACCACTGTACCATAATTCTTCCACTTGGAGGCCAACCCATCCCTTGAAACCAACCGTTTAACAATAACAATATAAACATGATGGTTACAGATGATGTTGCAAAAGGAAAAAAGCCCATCGAAATCATTATAATTCCTGACATCAATAATCCTATCGGCATAAATTTACGAGCATCGCTCCTGTCAGAAACATTACCCATTAAAAATTTACTTAATCCGTATGCTATTGCAACTCCAGATAAGGCAAATCCTAAATCTAATTTTGAAAATCCTTGTTCAATTAAATCTGGCATCGCCAAAGCGAAATTTTTACGAACCAAATAATAACCTGCATACCCTATAAAAATTCCAAAAAATACTTGCCAACGCATTTTTTTATAGGTAGCGTCAATTTTGTTTTTTGGAAGTAATGGTTTATCTAAAGGAGATTTTAAGAATTTAAACATAGTTTTACTTTGAAATTAAAAGATTGAATGATTGAATAATTAAAGTTTGAATCATTTAAATTAATTTAAAATATATCCTTGAGCAAGCTCATTAAATTTTTGAATTTCTACAGTTTTCCATTCACTATCATAACCTAGCTGATGTGCAATAATATCTGCCACCATTGGTGCCATTCTTAAACTTTCTTTTGCGTCTAAAAATAAAGATCTTGTTCTGCGTGCTAATACATCTTCAATTGTCCTAGCGTATTCATTCTTTACTGCCCAAACTACTTGTGCTTTATTAATTTTCAAACTTTTGCTCACCCAATCTTCTAATTCCGGATTTAAAGAAATTAGTTTTTCTATCTCTACAGCATCAGAACCATAAAAATACAAATAGTTATCATAATCAATATCTTGCTTATAACCGTGTATGTGTAAATTTTCAGTTATACTTTTACTTTGAGGAAGGTTTGCTATTGTTGCTAACTTATTTACTGCATCTTCACCCATCTCACGATAGGTAGTCCATTTGCCTCCTATTATTGATACTAAATTTGAACTTGATACAACAATTTTATGTTTTCTAGAAATCTCTTTTGTCTTTCCATTAGCACCTTTCTTTGGCGCTGCCAAAGGTCTTAACCCTGCAAATACACTTTTAACATCTGCACGTGTTGGTTTACCTTCTAAATATCTACTTGCTGTTTCTAAAATAAAATCTACCTCATCGTCTGTTGCTTTTGGTTCGATAACAGCTTTGTCTTTTGGTATGTCAGTAGTACCTACAATTACTTTATCGTGCCATGGCACTGCAAACAAAACTCTTCCGTCTCTTGTTTTAGGAATCATTAAAGCATAGTCAGATTGTAGAAATTTTTTATCTAGTACCAGATGTACTCCTTGACTTGGTTTTACTATATGCTGTGCTTTTGTATTGTCTTTTTGGATTAAATTATCAACAAAAACACCCGTAGCATTTAAAACTACTTTAGCATTTATAGCGTATTCTTTTCCTGATTCTTGGTCTTGAGCAATTACTCCACAAATTTCACCTTCTTCTTTTATGAAATCTTCAACTTTCATATAATTTAATGCAACACCGTCATTCTCTAGTATTGTCTGTACCAAATTAATCCCTAATCTAGCATCGTCAAATTGACCATCATGATATTTAATACTTCCTCTTAAGTTTTTTTTCTTGACTGTAGGAATCTTATTAATAGTTTCTTCTCGAGAATAGGGAATAGATTTTCCAAATCGAAGTCCTCTTGCTAACAAATCGTAAATAGTTAATCCAATGGTGTAAAATGGTTTGTACCACCACTTATAAGAAGGGATTAAAAAAGAAATATTCTTCACTAAATGAGGTGCGTTTTTAAACAAAATACCTCGTTCTCTTAAAGCTTCTAGTACTAAAAATATATCTCCTTGAGCTAAATATCGCACACCTCCATGTACAAGCTTGGTACTTCGGCTCGAAGTACCTTTAGTAAAATCAGACTGTTCTAAAAGTAATGTCTTGTATCCTCTGGTAGTTGCTTCGAGTGCTGCCCCCAAACCAGTTGCTCCACCTCCAACAATAACAATATCCCAATCATTTTTTTTTGATTCAATTTTTGATACTAATTGTTCTCTTGTAAGCATTGTGCAATTTTTTCTAAAATCTTCTATTTAGAAGTAATTCATTCAAAAGTAATCAAATAATATGTTAACTTATAGTACTTTTACAACTATGAAAAATATTATTCTTTTTGTACTAACAATTGTTTTGCTAATTTCTTGTGGGCAAGAAAAAGTGTTCAAAGAAAAATGGATAAAAGAGCAAGCTCCTAAAACATTTAAAGCACGTTTTGAAACCACTCAAGGAGATTTTGAAATTACTGCAATTAGGTCATTATCACCAAAGGGTGTGGATAGATTGTACAAACTTATTAAACACGATTTTTATACTGATATTGCTTTGTATAGAGTCTTGCCAAAATTTGTTGTTCAGTTTGGAATTCATGGAGATTCAATAGCGAATTCTAATTGGGAAAAGTATAAAATACCTGACGAACCTGTTTTACATAAAAACGATTCTATGACCATTGCTTTTGCAAGAGGTGGAGTAGAAACACGTACCACGCAGCTCTTTATCAACATGAAGGATAATCATAGATTAGACGAATTGGAATATTCTGGTGTAAAAGGATTTACAGTAATAGCAAAAGTAACAAGTGGCTTTGAAACCATCCACAAATTTTATGCAGGTTACGGACCAGCACCTGCAAACAGACAAGATTCTATATACATAAAAGGGAATGATTTTTTAAAACGGAATTACCCAAAGTTAGATTATATCAATAAAGCTTACATCATTAAATAATGCACACAATTTTAGACATAGATAATTGGAATAGGAAAGATCATTTTAACTTTTTTAAACAATTAGAAGAACCTTTTTTTGGCGTTTGCGTCACTATTGATTGTACTACTGCTTTTAAAAAATCTAAAGTTGAAGGTCAATCTTTTTTCTTGTCCTATTTACACAAAACGCTAGTAGCTGTGAATAGTGTTGAATGTTTTCGCTACCGAATTTCTGGAGACGATATTTTTGTTTATGACCAAATTGATGCCTCACCAACTATTGGAAGACCAGACGGCACTTTTGGTTTCTCGTACATGAAATATCATAAAGATTTTAAGAAATTTGAAATTGTAGCAAAAAAAGAAATCGAACGCGTTAGCAACAGTACAGGGCTTGAGGTTGCCGTTTCTGGAGAAAATGTTGTACATTTTTCTTCATTACCATGGTTAGATTTTACATCATTCTCTCATGCGCGTAGTTTTACATTTCCAGATAGTGCACCTAAAATATCGTTTGGAAAAATGACAGAAAACAATGGAAAAAAATCATTTTCTGTTTCTATTCATGTTCATCACGGACTTGTTGATGGCTTTCATGTAGGTCAGTTTGTTGAGAAGTTCCAAGAATTGATGAATGCCTAGGGTAATTTTTTAAATACGTATTCTCAACCTCTTTTTTCTTACCAGAACCCAACAATGGTATTCCATCGACATATTCAATTTTTACTATAGCATCGTCTCCCAATACTGATTTATATTCAGCAATTAATGCATCTTCTTGCTCTACTTTTTTATCAGTATTTAGTTTTAAAATGTATTCTTTCTCACCACATTGTACAAATTGAAATTGTTTAAAATCACCATACTTTGCCATATAAGAAGATATTTGTGAAGGCAATATTTCTCCTTTTGTATTTAGAATTAAATCTAACTTTCTTCCTTCTACATTTACTAAAAAAGGCTCTTCAACACCTTTGTTGTTTTTTACAATTTCTAATTGCCCAACATCACCAGTGTCATACCTTATTAGTGGTACAGCATAATTAAATAAATCGGTAACTACGATTCTGCCATAGGTGCCATGAGCTACAGGAACATCTTTATTCATGTCAAATATTTCGATGAAAAAGCTACCTGAATTAATTTTAAAATACCCTGTTCTATTGATATCTTCTTGTGCCATGATTCCCAATTCCATAGTAGAATATCTAGACACAATGGTTGTTTTAAAATACTTTTTAACTGACTCTTTGGTGTAATCATTCAATCGCTCTGACATAGCAATTATAGAATTAACGTTGCAATAATTCATTGGTTCAGCATTAGTTCTATCAAGGTGCTTACAGATTCTTTCAAAGGCTGATGAATAGCCCAACAACCCAGTTTTACAATCTTGTTTAACCTCTGCCATCATCTTATCAATTCCCTCTTCATCCAATCCCAAAACACTATAATAGCAGGTATTTCTTATCCAGCTTTTTACTCTTATTTCTGGCCATAGTTTAAAATAAATTAGTTTTTGACCTAAAGTAAAATTAGCGCGTTCACCTAAATAAATAACCTCAGCATTATGCCTTAAACATTTTTGTTTGTTATGCAATGTTACAAAAGGGACTCCAGTAGAACCACTTGTAGAAACTTCGTGATTCTTTTTATTTTTATATGTTGATGATAAAAAATCAGAAAAATTATCAGCAATAATATTTCGATCTGTCACAGGAAAATCTGCAATTGAATTATAATTTTTGTATTGTTCAAAATAGCTACAAGTAGTTACAGCATGATGAAGAATATCGTTTAAATAGCTAGCTCTTTTTTGAATTGCGTTTTCAGAACCATAATGTTGCATCACAAATTTAATGTCATCATAATGTCTTTTTACACGTATACCTTGTAAAAGATCTAACAATTTATAAGAGAGGTTTCGAAGCCTTTCTAGCGCACTATTAAAGTTAGGTATAGATAAGTTATTTTTCATAGCAGTGAATCATCTAAGTTTTTTTTAACTTAAAGTAGCTACTAAATTATAAATGTTCCTTTCAAAAAAATATGATTTTTATCATACTAGGCTTTAGAATTATTAATAAAAAAAAACGCTCTCATTTCTGAGAGCGTTTTAAGCTATTAAGATTAGAAAAATTATTTCTCCTCTTCTACCTCTTCAAAGTCAACATCTTGCACATCATCTTCTGATGATCCTGACGTATCACCTTCTGGTTGTGCACCTGCAGCACCAGCCTGTGCTTCTTGAGCAGCTGCTTGGAATTCTGCAGCAGCACCTTGCAATGCTGTATTTAACGCTTCGACAGCAGTATCAATTGCTGTAATATCTTTTGCTACATGTGCAGTTTTCAACTCAGTCAATGCGGCATCGATTGGCGCTTTTTTATCTTCTGGAAGTTTACCTTCTACCTCTTTCAATTGTTTTTCTGTTTGAAAAATCATTTGATCTGCAGTATTCAACTTTTCAGCAGTTTCTTTCAATTTTGCATCTGCATCTGCATTTGCTTCAGCATCTGCTTTCATTTTTTGAATTTCCTCATCAGTCAATCCAGAAGAAGCCTCGATACGGATATTGTGTTCTTTTCCTGTACCTTTATCTTTTGCCATTACATGGATGATACCATTGGCATCAATATCAAAAGTCACTTCAATTTGAGGGATTCCTCTACCTGCTGGTGGAATTCCATCTAAATGGAAACGACCAATCGTATTGTTGTCTGCAGCCATGGCACGCTCACCTTGTAATACGTGAATCTCTACCGATGGTTGATTTGCAACTGCTGTTGAAAATACTTGTGATTTCTTAGTTGGAATCGTAGTATTTGCATCAATCAATTTTGTCATAACATTACCCATGGTTTCGATACCTAATGATAACGGGGTCACATCTAATAACAATACATCTTTTACATCACCAGTTAAAACTCCACCTTGAATCGCTGCACCTACTGCAACAACCTCATCAGGATTAACTCCTTTTGATGGTTTTTTTCCGAAGAATTTCTCAACTGCTTCTTGCACTACAGGAATACGAGTTGATCCACCTACTAAGATAATTTCATCAATATCAGATTTTGATAAACCTGCAGCTTTCAATGCAACCTCACATGGCTTTATTGTTCTCTTTACTAAATCGTCAATCAACTGCTCAAATTTTGCTTTTGTCAATGTACGTACCAAGTGTTTTGGTCCGCTTGCTGTTGCAGTAACATACGGCAAGTTAATCTCAGTTTGAGCAGAAGAAGATAATTCTATTTTTGCTTTTTCAGCTGCTTCTTTTAAACGCTGTAATGCCATAGGATCTTCTCTCAAATCCATATTTTCTTCAGCCTTAAATTCTTCGGCTAACCAGTTAATAATTTTACCATCAACATCATCACCACCTAGATGTGTGTCACCATCAGTTGCTAATACTTCAAAAACACCATCTCCTAATTCTAAGATAGATACATCATGTGTACCTCCACCAAAATCAAAAACAACAATTTTTTGATCGTCGTGTTTTTTATCCATACCATAAGCCAACGCTGCTGCTGTAGGCTCGTTAATGATACGAGAAACTTTTAATCCAGCAATTTCACCCGCTTCTTTTGTAGCTTGTCTTTGTGCATCATTAAAATATGCTGGCACCGTTACAACTGCTTCAGAAACATCGTGACCTAAATAGTCTTCTGCTGTTTTTTTCATTTTTTGCAATACCATTGCTGATATTTCTTGTGGCGTATATAAACGGCCATCAATATCAACACGTGGCGTGTCATTATCTCCTTTTACTACTTTATAAGGAACACGTTTAATTTCTTTAGAACATTCTGAGAATTTGTTTCCCATAAAACGCTTGATAGAATAAACTGTTTTTAACGGATTTGTTACCGCTTGTCTTTTTGCTGGATCACCAACTTTTCTATCGCCACCTTCAATAAAAGCAACAATAGAAGGTGTAGTTCTTTTACCTTCTGCATTAGGAATTACAACTGGCTCATTACCTTCCATTACAGAAACACAAGAGTTTGTAGTACCTAAATCAATTCCGATTATTTTACTCATAATTTTTTATTTTATATTTTTATTACTGTGTTGTATTTTTTTATTCGGTAGATACAAGTCAATCTTTGTGCCAACAGATTTTTTATGTCATCTTGTCATAATTCAAAAACCGCGACAAACTTTATGTCATTTATTTGCTGATATAATTGTTAAAAATGACATTGATATTTTACAATAACATATATTTGTCTTCCAAAAAACAACACGCTTTTAAAATGGAATGTATCTCAATTTTTAATATGTTGAAGATAGGTATTGGCCCTTCAAGCTCTCATACATTAGGACCTTGGAGAGCTGCCGAAGAATGGATACATACTTTAGAGAATTCTAATATTTTAAATCAAGTCACCTCAATTAAAGTTGATTTATACGGCTCACTATCCTTAACAGGAAAAGGGCATGCTACCGATTTAGCCATTCAATTAGGATTGACGGGATCTGATCCAGAACAAATTCCTGTAGATGATATTAAACCGATAATTGATAACATCAACAAATCACAACAAATAAAAATCAATGGTAAATATAAAATTGATTTCAACTCAAAAGAAGCTATTGTTTTTAACCGAGACTTTTTACCTTTTCATTCAAATGGATTAAAATTTTCAGCATTTAAAAATGACTCTTTAATATCATCAGAAATTTATTACTCTATTGGTGGTGGGTTTGTAGTTCAAGAAGAACATACTGGCGAAAAAGAAAAAGCAGTAATATATAGTAGTTTCCCATACCCAATTCAGACTGCAAAAGAGCTAGAAAAATATTGCCGAGAAAAGCAACTCAAAATATCAGATATCGTTTTAGAGAATGAAAAATCACTAAGAACTAATTCTAAAATCGATGCTGAGATTCAACGAATTTGGGATACTATGTTAGAGTGTATGTATATAGGTTGCCATACCGAAGGCAAACTACCTGGAGGTTTAAATGTACGTCGTCGCGCTTATGACATACATCAAAAATTAAAAGGAGAAACTCCTTATACCAATCACAAAGAATGGGTTGTCTCTATTAGAAATACTGAAGTAAAATTCAGACAAATATTAAAATGGGTAAGTTGTTTTGCATTGAGTGTAAATGAGGTGAATGCATCCTTGGGCAGAGTTGTAACTGCACCAACCAACGGAAGTGCTGGCGTGATACCAGCAGTATTAATGTATTATTTGGTAATCGAAAACCACAAAGCAGACTTTAAGCATATCAAACAATTTTTATTAGTTGCAGGAGAAATTGGTAGCATCGTTAAAAAAGGTGCCACTATTTCGGCAGCAATGGGAGGTTGTCAAGCAGAAATCGGAGTTTCATCAGCGATGGCTGCTGGAGCATTAACCGAATTGTTGGGCGGAACTCCAGAGCAAGTTATGATTGCAAGTGAAATTGCTATGGAACATCATTTAGGATTAACTTGCGACCCTATCGGGGGCTTGGTTCAGATACCGTGTATCGAACGAAATGCTATGGGCGCCATAAAAGCAATTAATGCAGCAGAATTGGCATTAGACACAGATTCTCATAATATTAAAGTGCCTTTTGATAAGGTAATAAATACTATGTGGGAAACTGCAAAAGACATGCATACTAAATATAAAGAAACATCTGAAGGCGGTTTAGCAGTTAGTGTGAATATTGCTGACTGTTAAAAAGCTAGATGTTCGGTGACGGATGACCGAAATTAAAAGCTGATTTGTTTAAGAAATAAAAAACTGAATACTGAGACTGAATACTAAAAACATGACTATTAACTGTAACGGAAAATTAATCGACTTATCTACGCCAAAAGTAATGGGGATTTTAAATCTCACTCCCGATTCTTTTTTTGATGGCGGTAAGTATACATCCGATTTAGATATCCTAAATCAAGTTGAGAAAATGTTAGGTGATGGTGCCACTTTTATCGATATAGGCGCCTACTCATCTAGACCAAATGCAGTTCACATCTCTGAAGATGAAGAGTTAAAACGACTATTGCCTAATATCGAAATCATTTTAAAAAAGTTTCCAAAAACTCTTATTTCTGCTGATACCTTTAGAAGTAATGTTGCTACCGAAAGTGTAAATTTAGGAGCATGTATGGTAAATGATATTTCTGGCGGAACATTAGATGAGAACATGTTTAAAGCCATTGGCAAGTTACAAGTGCCTTATATTTTGATGCATCTAAAAGGAACTCCACAAAACATGCAGAAAAACCCTACTTATGATAATGTAGTGAGAGATGTACTCAACTATTTTTCGGAAAAAGTAGCACTGCTAAGAAAAGAAAAAGCGAATGATATTATTTTAGATGTAGGCTTTGGCTTTGCAAAAACTTTGGAACACAATTATACATTACTCAAAAATCTAGAACATTTTAGTATACTAGAATTGCCTATACTAACTGGTATATCTAGAAAGTCAATGTTGTACAAACAACTAAATACAGTTGCTAATAATGCATTGAATGCAACTACAGTTGCAAACACTATCGCTTTACAAAAAGGTACAAATATCTTGAGGGTACACGATGTAAAAGAAGCAATGGAGGCTATAAAGGTGGTAGGCAAAATTCAATAATAATGAAACGAAACAACGTGGATAATTTTAGTACATTTACAAAAAACAATTTATGCTAGACTTTTTAGACTATTCCTTTCTAGATATTTTAGATGTAGTACTTGTCGCCATTTTACTCTATTATATTTATAAATTACTAAGAGGCACAGTTGCTATCAATATTTTTATTGGAATTACGATTATTTTTTTGATTTGGAAAATTACAGTGGCTCTTGAAATGGAAATGCTCAGTGGAATTTTAGGCACACTTGCTGGTGGTGGTATTGTAGCATTAATTGTTGTTTTTCAACAAGAAATTCGTAAATTTTTATTGATGTTGGGCACGACCAATTTCACTTCTAAACGCAATTTTTTAAAGCAATTGAAATTTGTAAAGTCCGAAGAACATATTGAAACAGATGTTGAAACAATTATCAATACTTGTGAAGCTATGGGCAGAATAAAAACTGGTGCTTTGATTGTTTTTGAACGAAATCAAAAGTTAGATTTTGTAAAAACTACTGGGGATGCAATGCATGCCGAAGTAAACAAACCTATTCTAGAAAGTATCTTTTATAAAAATAGCCCATTACATGATGGGGCTATTATCATTAAAGGCAACAACATTATTGCCACTCGAATTATCTTACCACTATCTGACAAAAACATTCCGGCTAGATTTGGATTGCGCCATAGAGCTGCTATTGGTATTTCAGAAAAAACAGATGCCTTGTGTTTAGTAGTTTCAGAAGAAACAGGAAAAATATCTTATATAAAAGACGGGGAGTTTGTGTTGTACGAAGATGACTTTAGCTTGATAGAAACCTTGAAAAGTGACCTTACGTAAGACTTAAGACCGCTTCGCTGTTAGACAAAAGATAAAAGACTAATTTCTTTGATATTCAGATTGAAACCCATCAGAAACATTATAGTCATACAATATTAAATCATTGCCATCCAATACAATACGTTGATCAAATATTTCATTTTCATAAATAATCAAATCATCATAACCGCCATAAGGTGAATTTACTTGATCAATTGTATAATTCAATTCTGCAACAAGCTCACCATCAACATATTTTTTTATAATATTATTAGTAATAATAATTGATCGCTCTTCACCAGTTGATTCTGGTGTATAATACCAGCCACCAATACCCCCTGAAGTTTCGATCCAATTCCATTCTCCAATTAATTTTGAATTGATATTTGAATCATCGTCATTAGTACATCCTACTAATAAAGTAATTGCTAATAGTAATAAAAAGTGCTTTTTCATATTATATAGTTTATTATATAGATACCAAGACATAGTAAAGGTTGCGTTTGCTGATACAAAAAGTAATTTACTAACTCGCAAATTGCATATCATACAAATTGCTATAGTAGCTTTTATTTGCCAACAACTCTTTATGTGATCCTTGCTCTACAATCAAACCTTTATCCATTACAATAATTTTATCAGCCTTTTTAATGGTTGTTAAACGATGTGCAATAATTATAGATGTTTGGTTTTGTGTGATTTTGTCCGTTGCTTTTTGAATCAGTTGTTCAGAAAAAGAATCGATACTCGAAGTTGCTTCATCTAAAATTAAAATACTCGGATTGCTAATATATGCTCTTAAAAACGAAATTAATTGACGCTGACCTGAGGATAACATTACCCCTCTTTCTTTTACATTATAATGATAGTCATTTGGTAAAGTCATGATAAAATCATGGATTCCTATTTCTTTGGCAGCAATTTTAACTTGCTCTAACGGAATCTCTTTATTCAATACAATATTCTTATAAATAGTATCAGAAAACAGAAATACATCTTGTAAAACAATTGCTACATTTTTACGGAGTGTTGGGATAGTATACTTACTGATATTCTCATCATCAACTTTTATTTGCCCTGAATTAATTTCATAAAAACGATTGATTAAGTTAATAATCGTTGTTTTACCAGCACCTGTTGCACCAACAATTGCCACGGTTTCTCCAGGTTTCACATCAAAAGAGATACCTTTTAAAACTTCTTCATTTTTTATATAACTAAACCTAACATCCTTAAAAGAAATTTTTCCTTTAAAATGTGATGCTTCGATACTTCCTTTATCTTCTATCTGACTTTCGGTATCGAGCACTTCAAAAATACGCTCACCAGCAACAATTCCCATTTGCATAGTATTGAATTTATCAGCAATTTGACGTAGGGGCCTGAACAACATTTGTGAAATCATAATAAAGAAGAAAATATCTTCAATTTTAGTTTCACTGCCTATGGCAATTATTTCGATTCCTCCAAACCATACAATAAATCCTAAAGCAATTGAAGTTAACACCTCAGCAATCGGAAAGAAGATTGAGTAATACCAAATAGTTTTTACCCATGCCGTTTTGTGCTTATCGTTTATTTCTTTGAAGGTCTCTAATTCAATCTTTTCTCGATTAAACAATTGTAAAATTTTCATACCAGTTACCCGCTCCTGAACAAATCCGTTCATGCTTGCAGCGTGTGAACGAATTTCTTTAAAGGAAACCTTTACTGCTTTTTGAAATAGTTTTGTGGCATAAATCAAAATAGGCAAGACAATCAAATTAATAATGGCCAATCTCCAATTAACTGCAATCATAAAAATAACAGCAACTAACATGGTGAGTAAATCACTAATAATCATAAAAAAACCTTGACCAAAAAAATCTGCGATACGCTCTACATCGGTTACAACTCTAGTTACTAATTGCCCTACAGATGACTTATCAAAATAACTCATTTTAAAATTCATCATATGATTGTAGAGTTTCATCCGGATATCTTTGATAATGGTAAAACCCAATCGATGTGCAGAATAAATAAAAAATAATCGTGTTACGGTTTCTAACAATAGTACAGAAAACATGATTAAAATAATATTCAATAACCCATCTGCATCTTTTAATGTAATGTAATTCCCAACAATATATTTTAAAAAAAGTGGTCTAAGAATAGTAAGAAATGACAACAAAATAACTGAGAACAAAGTCAAAAATAATTGCGTACGATATTTTTTGGCAAATTCCATTAACCTTCCAAATACTTTTACATCAAAAACTTTTACCTGTTCTTTACTCATCTTTAGTTATAATTCTGGATATACAATTTTAGTTAAAAACAATCCTCTTGCAGGAACTGAAAACCCTGCCTCACTCCTATTTTCACTTTCTATAATTTTTTTAAACGCATTTAGTGAGGTTTTATTTAATCCTACATTTATCAATGTCCCAACAATTGCTCTCACCATATTTCTTAAAAACCGGTTTGCGCTAATATGAAAAGTCAATACATTATTTTTCAAGACCCAATTAGCTTCAGTAACATCACAATCAAAGGTTTTTATATCAGTCATCGCTTTTGAAAAACATTTGAAATTCGTGTGATTCAGTAAAATAGCAGAAGCTTCATTCATCTTATCTACATCTAATTTTTGATGAAACAATTGCCAAGTTGTCTCTAACAAGAAAGGATTACGCCCTACATAAATTCGATATTCATAACTCCTGCTAGTCGCATCAAAACGAGCGTGCATTTTATCAGTAACCTGCGAAATTGTTTTGATTACTATATCATCAGGCAAATAAGAGTTTAACTTAAATAAAATAACCTCAATATCAAATGGGACTTCAATATCAAAATGCGCAAACATTTGCTCAGCGTGCACACCAGCATCGGTACGTCCTGCCCCCATAATGTTGATTTTACACTTGAGCAATTTAGTTAAGCCCTCATTTATTTTTTCTTGTACAGAAATTGCATTGGGCTGATATTGCCAACCGTGATAATGGGTTCCTTTATATGAAAGTTCTAAAAAATATCTCAAGAGAATCACTTATTTTTGTGGGATACAAATATAATACAATTGTTTAAGTACAAAGTACGAAGTTAGAAATACGAAGTTTTAAATGAAAAAGATTTTACTCCTTTCTGATACTCATAGCTATATTGACAATCAAATTTTAAAGCATGTAAAACAAGCTGATGAAGTTTGGCATGTAGGTGATATTGGTGATATCAAAGTTACCGATACTATCAAAAATCTAAAACCCCTTAGAGCTGTTTATGGAAATATTGATAATACAGAGGTTCGGTCAGAATTTCCGTTAGATAATAAATTTACCTTAGAAGATACATCTGTTTGGATGACTCATATTGGAGGATATCCCAATCGATATGATTTTAGAATTCGTGAAGAGATTAAAAACAATCCACCAAAAATTTTTATAAGTGGGCATTCGCATATATTAAAAGTACAATTCGATAAAAAATTAAACCTACTACATCTCAATCCTGGCGCTGCAGGTAAAAATGGTCAACATCAAGTAAGAACAATGCTTCGCTTTGTAATTGATAAGGATGTTGTTAAAGATTTAGAAATTATTGAATTAGAGAAAAGAGTTTAATGATTGTTTGTTTATAAGCATAAAATATCTTATTTTAGCAAAAAAAACTATCATTAAAATGAAACAACTTTTAAAAACCACCTTACTATTTGCTCTTTGGGTAGTTAGCATTGCTATGAATGCCCAAAATTCTAGAGACGCTATTCAGGTTCTAGAACAACAAACTGATGCGAAAGTTACCATCAACGAAAATTTTGGAACTGCCGAATTTGTAAAGTTCCAGCTAGAAAGACCTTTAAACCTTCAAGGGAATACGGTACAAGACAAAACATCTTCGTTTTTAGCACAACATAAAGCTATTTACAATCTTAACTCTATAGAAGATTCTTTTGGAAATTTTGAAGTTAAAACTGACAATTACGGATTAAAAAATGTAGAACTAAAACAACTGTATAAAGGAGTTCCTGTTTTTGATGGAGTGTTGAAATTTCATTTCAATAGAGAAAATAAATTAACAGCTATCAATGGTAACTTTATACCTGATATTAAGCTAAATGAAGTTCCTTCATTAAACAGATCTGAAGTAAATGCAATTGCATTAAGAGAAGTTGAGAATCAAAATATCAATAATTCTGGAATAACTTTACAAGTTATAAGTTCTGATTTATATGTATTTCAAAAAGGATTGGTACAAGGCTATTTTGGCGGGAACTTTTTGGTATATAGAATAGAAGTTAGAAACGATGTTGATGTGAGAGAATTTTTATTTATTAATGCTCACGATGGGAGTCTAGTTGAACAATTTACAGGTATGGCACATGCACTCGACCGTATTGTATATGAGAACAATACAAGTAATACTGTTTGGCAAGAAGGCGATGCTTTTCCAGGATCATTAGACCAATGGCAACAAAATGAAGTTGAAACTTCTGGACATATGTATCACTTTTTTAATAATGCTTTTGGCTATGTATCTTATGACGGGGCAGATGCACAAATGGTTACAATTAATAACGACCCTAATATTAATTGCCCAAATGCCCAATGGACCGGAAGTGTTACTAGATATTGTACAGGTACAGCAACTGATGATATCATTGCTCATGAATGGGCACATGCCTATACCCAGTATACAAATAATTTAGTCTACGCATGGCAATCTGGAGCAATGAATGAAGCATATTCAGATATTTGGGGAGAAACAATTGATCTACTAAATGGATATGAGGATGATGGTGAAAATTTATCATTAAGAACTAGTTGTGGGTCATCTGATAGATGGATGCAAGGTGAAGATGCTTCTAGTTTTGGTGGTGCTATTAGAGATATGTGGGATCCAACTTGTAAAGGTGGTCCTGGTAAGGTTACAGACGCGCAATATTGGTGCAGTACAACTGATGGTGGTGGTGTTCATACAAATTCTGGAATTCCAAATCACGCCTATGCCTTATTAGTTGATGGGGGTACTTATAATGGACAAACAATAAGTGGTTTAGGATTTACTAAAGCCGCTCATATTTTTTGGAGAGCCCAAAGTGTTTACCTTACCTCGACAAGTGATTTTAATGCTTTGGCTGATGCTTTAGATGCTGCTTGTGCTGATTTAGTTGGGATAAATTTAGAAGGACTATCAACAACGATTACACCTGCTGGGTTATCTGGAGAAATTATTACTGCTGATGATTGTAATCAAGTTGCAAATACACTTTTAGCTGTTGAATTAAGATTAAATCCTGATGGGTGTCTTTTTGGAGATATTCTAGCGGCAGATACCGACCCTCTTTGTGAGGCGGCAACAACTAATAATGTGTTTTTTGAAGATTGGGAATCTGGTATAGATGGTTGGACATTTGAAAACATTCCTGTAAATGCTAGTACTTGGACTACAAGAAATTGGCATATCCCATCTAGAGACCCCCTTCCAGATGGTAGACCAGGAAGTGGTATTTATGGACCAGACCCAATAAACGGTGATTGTGCTAGTGATTTAGAAAATGGGATTATTAGATTGCAAAGCCCTTTAATTACAATACCTAATGAAACAGGAAAATATGAATTGAGTTTTAATCATTATGTATATACAGAACAAAGTTGGGATGGAGGAAATCTAAAATATAATTTAGACAGTAGTGGATGGCTAATAATACCTGCATCTGTCTTTACAGTAAATCCATATAATAGTTCTTTACAAACCGTTGCAGCTGGTAATGACAATCCAATGGCGGGTGAGGCTGCTTTTACAGGAGGAAATACGACTCCAAATGGTAGTTCTGGTGGAAGTTGGGGACAAAGTACTATTGATTTATCTTTATTAAATGTCAATGCAAATTCAACAATTCAATTTAGATGGGAAATGGGTACAGATGGTTGCAATGGAGCTGATGGCTGGTATTTAGATGAAATATACCTGTACAATTGTGCAGCATCTTTGTCAGTTAATAACTACGACCAAATGATTGATGGTGTAACTATTTATCCAAATCCTACTCAAGGGATTGTTACCATTAAAAAAACAAATGACGTACAATTAACAAAAGTACAGGTGCTTGATTTAAATGGACGAGTTCTAAAAAATATAGACCTCAGCGATATGCAGGCAGAAAGAAATTTAGACATTCAAAATTTGGCTTCAGGAGTTTACTTTGTTAAAGTTACAAGTAATAATAGTACTGGAGTAATGAGATTGATTAAAAAATAGATAATTCAACTCTAAAAAAAGCTGTTTAGAAACTACTCTAAACAGCTTTTTTATACCATAAGAATCAAATTTATTTTGGAACAGGCAACTTCATATAAATATGTGTTCCCATTTCTTTGGATGATTTTATTTCAAAAATTCCATCCATCATTTTAACCCTAGCTTCGATTTGTGGCAACCCGAGTCCAACATCATATTTTGCCCTAACTTTATTTATATCGAATCCTTTTCCGTTATCAATAATTTTAATTTTAAAATACTTCTCATTATCCTTTAACAGTATTTGGGCTTCGGTAGCATCACTATGCTTAATAACGTTGTTTACTAATTCATCAATAATACTATGGATTTTTATTTCGAAATCGCTGCTATAGCGTTGAATATTTTCAGATTCACATTTGAAAGATAATTTAGAGTTTGAATATTTTTCGCACAAATCATCCATGGCAAAACCCAACCCAAACTTCATTAAGACTGGTGAGATAAGTTGGTGAGATAAATCACGAATTTTATCTCCTGCTTCTTCTACAATCGCTTGTGATTTAGAAATCTCTTCTGGTGCATTTTCTTTAAGCTCAATTTTAGCAGCCTGTAAATGCAATCCTGCTGAAGATAATAAAGCACTTACACTATTGTGCAAAATTTCGGCTATTTGCTGACGTTCCGTCTCTTTTCCATCAATGGTTGCATTTAATATTTTTATCTGAGCTTCAGTATTTAATTGTTCAATCTCTCGTTCTTTTACCAAGGTTTCTTTTTGTAAAACCAATAACTTCTTTTCTCTTTTAACTTTTTGACCTCTATAAAATAACCATACAAAAAGTAACATAACTGTTGTTGATACACCTACTATATAAAGCCACAGCTCAGCATTTTTCCGTTTATTTTTTTCAATTTCGGCTAGCTTTTCTTTTTTAGCAAAATTATATTTTGCTTCAATTTCAACATATTCTTTTTGAGCAGTCTCTTCAGATAATTCATATGCTAAAGCCACAGATTCAGTCCTAAAATCATACGCGTTTTTATAATCACTTATATGAGAATATGATTGAGCCAAGTTCGCTAAAAAAATTCGTTTCGATTTACGCGCCATATAACTCTTCCCATTTTCTACTAGTTTTAAACCCCTACTATAATATGCGATAGATTTATTATAATCTTGTTTTTTCCAATTTAGTGCACCCATAATATTCAAGGTATTTACCATTGAAATTGAATCTGCACTATTTTCCCAAATTTCTAATGCCTTTTGCCCAAAATACTCTGCCTTTTCAAAATTATCTTCATAATAATTAAAGGCATTCCGTGCATCGTACACATATCCTAATATGGTTTTATCTTTTTTCTTTTTTGGAAAATAACTTGTTGCTACGCCCCAATAATGATTTAAACTATCCTTGTGAATTTGCATCTTTAAAGTATCCTTTTCTTTCTCAGAAAGCAATGCTACATACAACCTATAATGCTGATTTCCGACACCCAAACTACCTTTACTAACTTCTAGAGAATCGTTAAATTGAAAACCGTATGAATATACCATTCTAAAATACTTGATCGCTAATGAATGCTTTTTCAATTTAGAAAACCCACTCCCTATTTCATAAGCATACTCAGCCTTGTATCTCGTTTTTTGATTTTCTTTAATCTGAGATAAACCATTTAATAGTATTTCTAAAGCAATATCATCTTTATTTTGTGCCATATATAGAATTGCTTCAGTAAAGTCAATAGCTAACTTTACAGAATCTATTTGGTATTGAGGAGTTTCTTTTAAAGAATCAACTAGTTTTTCTGCAACTAAGTAATCTTCTATTTTAATATACTCATTTACAACGCCTATTAACGAGTCTGTTTTTGTTAAGTTTTGTGCAAATGAAATAGTAGCATTGATAAATATCAATGCTACTATTAAGGATTTTGAAAAGAATGATTTCATTCTTTAAAGATACATTTTTTTATGGGTTAATTTCTATAATAGGGCCTTCTTCATTGGCGCCTTCTATTCCCTTTGCGGCTACATTTCCTTGATTTTGAAAAAACTGAACTTTTAATGGACCTGTTATTTTATAAGTTTTATTATTATCACCACCAGGTAATTTACCATCTTCGGTTAAGTCAATTTTATTAAGATCACCTACTTGAGAGTAAGATACTTTAACTCCTTTAGCTACTTTAAATTTTAGGGTGTAATCTTTTGTAAGTCCATCATACTTACAAGATAAGTCATAAGACACTAACATGTTTGCCATAATATATAATTTTAGATTAATTGATTTTTATGCGCATATAATGCCAAACCTACAACATTTTTTACTTTTAATTTTTTGATAAGATTTTTACGGTGAGTTTCTACAGTATTAACAGCGATATTAAGTGATGCTGCTATTTCGTTAGAACTGTATTCGCTAGAAATTAATTTTAAAATTTCTTTTTCTCGATTGGTCAATGAGCCAAAAAATGCGCCTTCGCTCAAATTATCTTCCCTACTACCACCATCAGAAAACAAGGACAATATCCGTGTTTGGATATTCTCACTAAAATATTGTTCTCCTCTGCTAACAGTTTTAATGGCTTCAACAATTTGTTCGGCTGCACATTTTTTAGCTAAAAAACCTTTCGCGCCAATTTTCAACACTTCTTTAACTAGTTTTATATCGTCATAGCTGGACAATACTACTACAAAAGGTCTAGATTCGCGATTCTTAAAATATTGCAAAACCTTAATTCCATCAACTTTTGGCATATTAATATCCAATACTAAAACATCAGAGGTATTTGTTTGATACCAATCGATAACTTCTTCTCCGTTCAACGATTCGCCAACAACTTCAATCTCTTTTTCTGTTTTAAGTACTGCTTTTATTCCATCAATTAATACTTTATGGTCATCTGCAATATGTACTTTTATCTTTTTCAATTTTCCCATAACAAACTTATTACATATATAAACATTCTACAATACCTACTTTCCGTGATTTTTATCTAACGGTTTTCCGTTAGTTAGTAAATTTACAATAAAAAAACCACCTGTCCATGACAGATGGTTTCTAAACACTAAATATACTAAGATATTCGTATTACCTTATCCTATCTACAGATTTTACAAGGTCTTCATCTTTCTTAATAGCCTTGTTTGCCAACACTAGCAAAACAATTGTAATTAAAGGAAGTGCAGACCCAATACCTTTCTCAGAAATAAAAATTTCTCCAGATAAACTTTGCAAATGAATTACAAGCAATACCAATATAATAAGGTTAATCAAAATATTAATACGCCCAAATACAAACTGAGTTTGTCTATTTTTAAATTTAAAAATAGTAATTAATGAAACCAATACAGAAAGCCCAAATAAAACTGGTAAACTCTTTATATCCCAAGAATTGGCATTCAATAAATTATATACATATATATTTACTCCTTCTAAATTTTTCCATAAATTAAAAAAAATAGGAAGTACGCTCATAACAAGCAATGCAATCGTTAAATATAATGTTTGAATTCTTTGAATCATTAATAACTCTATTGAGAGCAGCAAAGGTACTTTAATCTTTTTAGGATAAAAACAATAATATTCATTTTATTTTATATATTTGTCATCTCTTCTGATAGAGAATTGCAATACAGCAATTTAATTCATACAAAACAAATCATATTATTTATTGTTTTCTTATAACAGAATAATTTTATTAATCATAATCCTACATAATGTTTGAAATTTCAACACTCAAGAGTAAATCTCTTGCAGAACTACAAGAAATTGCGAAAAATATTGGAATCCCAAAATTTAGTCAATTAAAAAAATTAGATTTAGTATATCAAATACTAGATCATCAAGCTGCAAATCCTGTAGCAAAAAAAACGAGTACCGAAAAACCTAAGCGAAAAAGAATTGCTAAGCCTAAGAACGAATCTAAGGAGTTGGTAGCAAAAGAAGTTCTTCAAAGTCAAAGTGAATCGGTTCAAAAAGAGCCTCAAGAAAAGAAAGAAGCTCCTCAAAAAGTGGCAAAAAAACCACTACCAAAAAGAGTAAAAAAAGAAAAACCTAAACAACAAGCAGCGAAACCTGCAGCTGATGTAGAAATTAAAGAAACTCCAAAAGTTACCACTGAAACTTCAGAAAATAAAGAGCAAAAAAATAAACCTCAGCAAAAACAAGAGAGATCTAACAATAAACCAGATCACTCTAAAAACAAAAAGCAAGGGTTTAAGAAAAATGGAAACCGATACAGAGATCCTGATTATGAATTCGACGGAATTATAGAAAGTGAAGGTGTTTTAGAAACCATGCCAGATGGTTATGGGTTCTTGAGATCTTCTGATTATAACTACTTATCATCTCCTGATGATATTTATGTTTCTCAATCTCAAATAAAATTATTTGGATTAAAAACAGGTGATACTGTTAAAGGAAATGTTCGCCCACCAAAAGAAGGTGAAAAATATTTTCCGTTGATTAGAGTATCAAAAATAAATGGTTTAAATCCGAATGTTGTTCGTGATAGAGTTGCTTTTGAGCATTTAAAACCTTTGTTTCCAGATGAGAAATTAAACATCGAAACAAAAAATCATTCAACAAGAGTGATTGATTTATTTGCGCCTATAGGTAAAGGACAACGTGGTATGATTGTATCACAACCTAAAACTGGTAAAACTATTTTGCTAAAAGATATTGCCAATGCCATTTCTCAAAACCACCCAGAAGTTTATCAAATTATTTTATTGATTGATGAGCGACCTGAAGAGGTTACAGATATGCAGCGTAATGTAAAAGGTGAAGTTGTAGCATCTACTTTTGATGAGCCTGCTGATAAGCACGTACGTGTTGCCAATATTGTTTTAGAAAAGGCAAAAAGATTGGTAGAGTGTGGACATGATGTTGTTATCTTATTAGATTCTATTACACGTTTAGCGAGAGCTTACAATACGGTAGCTCCTGCTTCTGGTAAAATTTTATCTGGTGGTATTGATGCCAATGCGTTACACAAACCAAAACGTTTCTTTGGTGCTGCTCGTAATATTGAAGGTGGTGGGTCTTTATCTATTATAGCAACTGCATTGACAGATACTGGTTCTAAAATGGATGAAGTTATCTTTGAAGAGTTTAAGGGAACTGGTAATATGGAATTGCAATTGGATAGAAATATCTCTAACCGTAGAATTTATCCTGCTGTTGATTTAGTAAAGTCTAGCACAAGAAGAGATGACTTATTACTAGATGAAAAGGCATTACAACGCATGTGGGTATTAAGAAAGTATCTTGCTGATATGAATCCTATTGAGGCGATGGAATTCTTAAACGACAGAATGAAATCTACTTTAAATAATGATGAATTCTTATTATCGATGAATCGTTAAATAAAAAGTTTATACAATATTAAAGAGGAGCAAATTGCTCCTCTTTTTTTGTTGAGACATTTTAAAACTGTAATCTCTGTTACAAAAAACAACGCATAAAAAAAGAGAATGGCAAACCATTCTCTTTTTAATATCTTAAAGAAAATTATCTGTTAATAGATACTAGCTCTATAATCTTTAATTTCAGAAGTTTCTTTTAAAGCTGTATATAATTGTGATGATCTACCTTTATATTTTGTAGCGATTCTATTACGGAACACATCATAATTATCTAATTCTGTTGGCAACTCTTTAGAAGTAACTTTAATAGCAAAAACTCCTTTTACACCTTCTAAACCAACAATTACTTTTCCTTCTGCTGCAGTTGACATAGCTCCTACAATTGCAGGTTCATTACCTACTCCAGAAATTGTAGGGCTTGCTAAATTTACATTCGTTGCAGTTTTTATACTTACCGAACTAGCATTAGCTATATCTTCTAAAGTAGCACCATTTAACTTTTTATTTAAAATTTCAGCTTTCTTTTTTCTGATTAAAATTGGCTTGATTCTAGAAGCAACATTATTAACTGTTGCAGTACCTTCTTTTGTTTTAGATGATAAAACCGCTACAACAAAACCATTGTCAACATCAAAACGTCTAACATCATTAACCTCTGTATCTTCTTCAAAAGCCCAACGAACAATATTTCTATTATTACCTTGTAACCCAGGAACATTCTCTGCTAAAGCTTTAACACCATTTGCAGGTAAAGGAACGTAATTATTTTCTTGAGATAGCGCGTTAAAATCTGCACCCTCTGTTAATTTAGAAGCAAAAATCTCAGCATTTTGGTAAAACTGCGCTTCTGTTTCTTCTGATGCTTCAATCTTTCTAGAAACTGTAGCTAGCTTCACTGTTTTTTGAATATTCTTTTGATCAGTAATTTTTACAATGTGGAATCCAAATGCTGTTTTCACAATATCCATATCACCTTTCTTGTTCAAGAATGTATAATCACCAAATTCTGGAACCATAGCGTTACGCGTGTACCAATCTAATTTTCCTCCTTTATCAGAGTTTGATTTATCTACTGAGAATTCTTTGGCAATTGCATCAAATTTAGATCCATTACTTTTTAATACAGTTAATAAACTATCTGCTGTTTTCTTAGCCTCAACTTCAGTTTGTTTTGTATCGGGGCCTGCTGATTGCGAACCTAAATAAGAAATCAAAATATGGCTAGCTGATACCGAATCTGGTAATTGCTTAACTGCTTCTACCTTAGAAATTTTATAATAACCCGCATCTTCATAAGTACCAACAACATCACCAACATTTGCATTCATCATAGCGTCAACTTGATCTTTTGGCAACTGACTACTATATGAAAAGTTAGTATTTAATGCAGTATCAGAATTAACATCATCAACAAAATTAGCATTATTTTCTGCTGATTTAAATTCTTCAATGTATCCGTCTAATTCTTCTTTTAAAGCATCTTTATCTTTTTTAGAAGCTACAACAGTAAACTTCACATACTTTAAGTCTCTAGATTCATCTACTTCAAATTCTTTTTTATGCTCATTGATATAATTTTGATAATCTTTGTTCGTGATTGTAATTAAACTATCAGCAACAGAAGCATATGGTAAGTATACATATTGAGAAGTGATGTTGGTATTATTAAATAAATAATCTCTTTTACCCTCTTCTAAAGTTGCTCCCAATCCTGCATTAACTAGACTTGTATATGAGGTCTGTACAACTCCTTGTCTTACTCTTCCTTCATAGCTCAACCAACTATCCCAACGTGCTTTTTCATCAGAACCTTTTAGAGCACCAATAGCATCTTCTCGCATATTTGCAATATATTCTTTTACTTTTTCTTCATCAAAAAGACCTACTTCGTTTTGAAAAGAAGGGTCGCTTTGAAAATTTGGATTTGATATAAGGTTCTCCCATACATCATTCTCTCCTACTACAATTCCAGCCAATTCTAACTGCTCTTTAAAAACACGCTCTCTAACAAACCCATCCCAAACAGCATTTAAAGTTTGTATATCTGAGATGCTACTATTAGATCTCGATTTATAAACTTCTAGTATTTGACTAAATTCTTCTCTACTAATTTCTTCTCCATTAATTTCTCCTACAACATCCATTCTAGTAGGGCCTCCATTTTTGTTTATTGCATCACCAATAACAAAAGCAAAAAGTGCCATACCAATAATTAATATTAGGATAAATGTTCTCTCTCTAATTTTTGATAAAATCGCCATTTTGTGTTCTTTTAATTTAGTGTGCGAAAGTACAATTAACTATTGAAAAATAAAAGGGAAAAACTTATAAAATATTAAGTGTGAAGTGCCTGAATCTAAAGTCCTTTAGAGAGTACTTTTAAGTAAATCTCTTCAATTTTAGAAGTCGATGCTTTTAAAATGGTGAACTGATAGTTTTCAATTTCTATGACTTCATCTTGCAAAGGAATGTTTTCAGAATATTCTACAATTAATCCGCCTAAAGTTTCATATCCTTCATCTTCTGGCAAATTAATTTGGTAAGTATCATTAATATAATCTATTTCTAAGCGAGCTGAGAACTCAAACTCACGGTCATTAATTTTATTTTCGGTTAATGCCACAGTATCGTGTTCATCTTCAATTTCGCCAAATAACTCTTCTACAATATCTTCAACAGTCATAATACCCGATGTGCCGCCATACTCATCTAAAACTACCGCTACACTTTTTTTCTTTTTGGTCAAAACATTCAGCACATCATTAATCATCATACTCTCTGGGATAAACTCAACTAGAAGTAAAACTGAGCGTAGAGATTTAGGTTTTTTAAACATATCAAAAGCATGTACATAACCAACAATATCATCTAGAGAATTTTTGAAAACAATAATTTTTGAAAACCCAGTTTTTACAAATTTATCTCTAACATTATTAATTGTTTCTCTAATATCAACAGCCAAAATTTCTGTTCTAGGAATCATTACTTCTCTAGCCTTAACATCATTAAACTCTAATGCATTTTGAAACATTTGTATTTCAGAATCTACATCTTTAGTTTCGGTTTTTTCTAACTGCTCGGTAATGTAACTTTCTAATTCAGCTTTACTAAATTCTTTTTGTTCGATATCTGGTTTTGTATTTAAAAATACCCTTAAAATAAAATCAGAAATAGCTGTAATTCCTTCAGATAAATAATGAAATAGCACATAAAAAAAGTAAGCAGGTATTGCAAATATTTTTAAGCTCTCATCGGCAAAAATCCTAAAAATTGCTTTTGGTAAGAATTCGGCAGTTACCAGAATAATAATTGTTGATATTGTTGTTTGAGTCAATAAAGTTAATAGTGGGTTTAAATCTAAAAACTGTACGATAAACTCGCCCATAAAGAAGCTATAAATCACCAATGCAATATTATTACCCACAAGCATTGTCGTAATAAATTTTGATGATTTTAAGGTGAGTTTTGCTAAAATTTTGGAAGTGAACCCCTCTTTTTTCTTTTCGATTTCGATATGCATTTTGTTTGCTGATACAAACGCTATTTCCATCCCCGAAAAAAAAGCTGATGCTAAGATTGATAATATTATTACAACAATCTGAACTTCCATTTATTTCTTTTTATTGAAATACTCTTCTCTTCGAATTCTTGTTCTTCTACGGAAGAAAAACATAAAGACAGCTAAGACCATAAATATTATATAAAAATACAGTCTATCCCCATCAGATTTCCATGAATTGAAAGCTTCAACTCCAAAAACAACTGCGATTATTAAATAACCTATTTCAAATATTTTTCCAATTTTATTCATTACTTATCATTTTCGTTTAAATATATATTACCTCTAATATTTTTAGCAATAAATGTTTCTAAATTTTCACTTGCATCAAACCCAATACCATGAATTGTATCTGTTAAAGTATATAATGTAAATGCTTTTTCTGTATAAAAATACTTTGTTTTTTGATCCCAAAAAAGCTGTTCAGTCATCAGCTTTTTATGCTCTAAATAGTTGTTTATAACTACATGGCCTCTAATTTCAGAATTGCTTGTCTTACTATAAATAATTGCATAATTACCTGTAACAACAATTGAGTCCATGTTTTCATCAAGAGTAACTATTCTTACACCCTCAGGAAATTCTGAATATGGATGGTTTTCGCGATTGCTAAAATTATGCAATAGAGGAGCTTGCAGCTTAGAAGTTACAATACCAGAATCTGTATATATATTATTGATATCAGTAGCAATACCAATAGGTAAATTTTTGTCTGCTAATAAATCTCTAATTTCCTGTGTACTATTGCCACAAGAAAAAAGCATTGCAGTCATAGAAATAACTGCAATGCTTTTTATTATAGTCTTCATAAATTTAGTCAATGTCATACAACAAATGTACTAAATAAATTGCTTTATTATCTAACTCGAACCTTAACAGTTTCACCAATCCAGCAACCTACTTTAAAAGTATCTCCTTCTTTAACTCCTTCGTTAAAAATCATTGATTTTGATGGAATGTTAGCTTTATAACTCTTAATGTATTTTCTAGCTTTTGAAGCAATACTTGGATCAACTTTTACAGCTCTTTCTGCTTTATTTAAAGCTGCAACATATACCATACGTTTAGAAAACTCATTTTCACCACAACTGTTTGCACTATTTGCATACATAGAAGCAATCAATAAATATGCTGCACCATTACTTGGATTGTTTTTAATGGCATTATTTGCATATTTTCTTGCTTTACTTTTTTGACCTTTTTTATTATAATCTTGTGCGATAGTTAATAAGTATTTAGATTTTCTTACAGGGTCAATTTCTAATTCAATTGCTTTTTCACGCATTTCTAGAGCCTCGTTAGTTTTACCATTATCTTCTAAAATACCAGATAAGAAAATATATGCATTTGAAGACGGATCTGCTAAAGCATATGCGTGAGCTAACTCAACATATAAATGGTCGTCAGTACATTCTTTTCTAAACATTCTAGACACTGCTCTTTTTAACCATTGGGCATTGTTTTTGTTTGCTTCAAAATCTCTTCTATATAAAGGAGCTAATCTATCACAAGTTAATAGCTCTTCAATTTTAGCATCTAAACCACCTTTTACAATACCAATATTTTTTAAAGTTGCCTCTGCAATTCTTTTAGACTTAGCTTCTTTTGAACTTAAGGTTGCACCACCTTCTTCTTTAGAAATTAGCTTACTTAATCTTAATTGATATTTTTCTGTTTTTTTATCTTGTGCATCATTAATATCATCATAAGTGTCTAATATTTTTTGCACATCAATTTCTTTATTTCTTTCTAGTACTACATCAAAATACATGTAGATATTTTTTGCAGACATTGCTGTGGGATCTGCTTGATATGCTTTATGTAAAATTTGATAAACTTGCTCTTTTGTTACTCCATTTTTATCTAAGAAAGAGGCAAAATCGCTGTACACTTTTCCATCCCCCTTAGGGAAATATAATAAACGTTGATCTACAATCTTACTCATCAATCTAATTCCTTCTTCTTTTTGCCCTTTTTCGATCATATCATCTACAATCTTATAGCCTAATTTGTAAATATTTACAGTTAATTCAGCACAATTTTCCATTAGGTTATCTAATCGAGGTTTTGCAGCGTCAAAGTTTTTCCCTTGAATTTCACCTTTAAACAAATTGTATTCAATAGTACAATCTTGTTGGCTCATTTCTGCCTGAGCGTTAACATTAATTCCTCCAATTAATAGAAATAATCCTACAACGATGTGTGTAACTTTCTTCATTTTATTTATTTTAATTAATTAATTTGTCTTCTATTAAACCACTTATCTCCAAATGCAAGAGCAACTCTAAAGTTAAAATAACTCTCTTTAGTTAAGCCATTACTTGTGGTTCCTAATTGACCATATTCAAAACTTGTGTCTATTTTAGAAAACCTTCCTATTGGTAAACCTAATCCAAAAGATATGCCATAATCATTTATTGAAGTAAATTCTGAACCTGTGTCAGAGCCATTTACCATAATACCCGTATTTTCTAATCTAACACCTGCCCTATAAGACACTCTTTGCCAATAACTTGAAATTGAATTATACCTAGGCACATAATACCCACCAATGGCAAATTTACTTGCATTATCATATTGTAGTTTTGGATTATGACCTACAAGGTTACCGTTTATCTCAATAGGATCCCTAAAACTATAGTCAACCGCAACTGACCATTTTAGTGGATTGCCTATACTAACTCCTAAATTTGTTTTTAAAGGTGTTCTATAAATACCTTTACTTCTTACATCTAAAATTGTATCTCTAGGGCTTTCAGCTCCAGATAATGAAACCGAATACAAATATTCATCTGCATCTGTTTCCAAATCATTTTCAAACTCAATTGAAGTTCCTAAATTAACAAATAAACTCGGTTTAATCTCCTTTTTATATATTACACCTGCTTTTAACCCAAAACCATTAGCACCGCCCTCAATTTTATATTTGGTTGCTAAATGAATATCTCTTGTTTGAGAAATAACAGATTTTTCTGTTTTACCAAAAATATATTTCCCTTCTATTCCTAAACTCAAATTTTTAATTACTTCATATCCCAATCCAAAGAAAACACGATTAGAACCTCCGTCTCCTTCGTATAAACCAGCCTGAATTAATTCATCATTTTCATCATAAGTATTCTCTGATATCGTATAGCCTATTGTTGAATTCTGTTGCAATCCAAAAGCAAAACCAGCCTTATCTCCCAATGGAATTCCCATTCCTAAGTATGACAAATAAGCATTAGATGAATTATCACTCCCATTATCGTCATTAAACCAAATCGCTCTATTCTCGGCAGCTACAGTATATCTTATAAGCGTAAATGAAGCATATGATGCTGGATTTGAAAAGCTTAGTTGACCATTAAGACCCGCAGTGCCTATACCTCCCATACTCATCTCTTCAACTGTTTTCGACTCTATTTCAGTTCCAATCCCTAAAGCTGAATAGGGCGATGAATCTGCTTTTTGCGCAAAACTTTGAACGCAAAATAAAATGGTAATTACTACCGATAAATTCTTAATCATTCTTACTATTATAAATCAAAATCATATTCAAGCCTTCCAATAAAAAAATTGGATTGGCAAATATGCCATTTTTTAATCGTTTTGCCAAGAAATTTGTGTCTCCTCCTGTTAAAACAACTGTTAATTTTTTATATTGTTCTTTATATTGACTAATTATTGAATTTATTTCAGCCAAAACACCATTTACAATTCCAGAGTGTATGGATTCTTCGGTAGTTTTACCAATTATACTTTTTGGATATGTAAGACCTAGTAATGGCAGCCTATCTGTAAACTTATTTAAAGATTTATAACGCATTTTAACTCCGGTAGTAATAGCACCACCAAGATAACTTCCATTCTCATCAACAAAATCATAGGTTATACAAGTGCCTGCATCAATAACTAAAACATTTTTACTTGGATATTTAGAAACTGAGGCAGCAGCAATTGCAATTCTATCAACTCCTAAAGTTTGTGGGGTACCATATAAATTATTAAAAGGAACTTGTGTAGTATGTGATAGCAAAATTAAATGTGGTAACACTTTTTTAATTTCAGACAACTCTGCCTCCGAAAAAATTGCCACAGAAGAAATTATTGACTGATCAATTAAAAAGTCTTTTTTTATTTTTTTCAATTCAATTAGCAATAAATCTTTTTTACAGACAGTGTTAAACATAAGTTCACTATCCTCAAAAACAGCGAGTTTTACTTGTGTATTTCCTACGTCTATTATTAAATTCATTTACTCAAAAAATAAAGTTCAAAAATACAAATGATTTTTTAGTTTTTGTTTTGATTAGTTTAAAAATTACTTCTATATTTGCACCCGCAATTAAGCAATGGTACCTTAGCTCAGTTGGTAGAGCAATGGACTGAAAATCCATGTGTCCCTGGTTCGATTCCTGGAGGTACCACTTAAAAACCTTATAAACATTGAGTTTATAAGGTTTTTTTTATTTTAGAACAACAATAAGATTGACAGCAACCAATCTTAATTTAATATAACTTCTTAATTAAGGGCGACTAAAAGTAAAGTCATGCATTTTTAAATGCTTAATTAAATCGCCATTAGCATATACTAAGTCAATATCCATTTTTAAATAATAATCACCACTAGAAAAATTAAATTCATTGTAAGGCATAAAGTTTTCAGAATCTGAATAAACCGCATTTTCATACCCAGGTCTTAAACTATCTTCTATTCTTAATTCTCCTTTATCATTACTGTACCTATAACTTGTTGAAGATAAAAACTCGCCTTCAGCGTTTATAAACCTAATAATCATATAGCATAATTTTCCTTCCATTTTACGAATAGTAAATTTTGTATGAATACGCATCCCGTATTCACTATCATCATTATACACATCATAGTCTATCCATACTTTATCAAATTCAACTTCAACATCTTCGGGGTGATAATAATTATCATTTTCAGAAACTTCTATATCATAAAAATCCCAACAACCACTACCCTCACAATTCACTTCTGTCATTGAATATATTTTTTCTAAATCATCAATCTTATTAAAATACAGCTTAAACTCTTTAGACTTATTTGCTTGTAAATCTAATGAACCAAAACCACCACTATTTGGGCCATCCCACCCGTCTTGTTTTATAAGAGCAAATCTATTCCCCTTGAAATCACTTAATATAAATGGACTATCATCTTCAGGGGCATGCAATGTTAAACCAACAGTAGAATTAGTCTTGGCATTAATTACAACGACAGTATAATCACTAGAATTATAAATATTTATTATTTTAAGGTGGTCTGTTGTTGAGCGCCCAACTTCAACATTTTTTTGTGCATTCATCTGTAATGCAAATAGGGCTAGAAATAAAATAAGTAGTTGTTTCATATAGTTTGGAATTTAGTTTAGCGAATATACTTTTTTTTACACAAAAAAATTGCATTGAAAATAAAAAATCCGTAGGCTTCTTATAAAAAGAAACTTACGGATGCTATACTAATAAAATTTACTTGTTTCGCTAATACTAATCAATTAAACCAATTATGTGCCAAATCAGTTTCATAAGATTGAGGCTCTACAAAAATAAATTCATTGCTAACAGCTTCAAACTTATAATCTTTAGCCCACTCTTTATGATTCTCAGCCACCTCTTTTATAGCCGTACAAATAATTTCAATTTCTTGAGTGGTCATTGTTGGGTGAATAGACATTCTAATCCATCCCGGGCGCTCAATCAAACAACCATCTAAAATTTGCTTTTCAATTTCTTTAGATGTTTGCTGATCTACATGTAACAAAAAATGCCCGTAAGTACCCGCGCAAGAACAGCCTCCTCTGGTCTGAATCCCATAGCGGTCATTTAATAATTTTACAATTAAATTATAATGCGCATCATCTATAAAGAAAGAGAATATTCCTAAACGGTCTGTATGTCTTTTAGCTAGTAAATGTAAATTTTTAATTTTTGAGAGTTCATTAAAAACAATTGAATTCATTTCATTTTCACGATCATGAATATTTTGAGTTCCCATTTCTTCTTTTAACTGAATAGAAAATGCAACCCTAATAGTTTGCAAAAATCCTGGAGTCCCTCCATCTTCTCTAGTTTCAATATCCTCAATATAGTCATGGTCTCCCCATGGATTTGTGTATAAAACTGTACCTCCACCTGGGTTGTCTGGCACTAAATTTTTATATAATTTTTTATTAAAAAGCAATACTCCCGATGAACCTGGACCTCCTAAAAATTTGTGTGGCGAAAAGAAGATGGCATCTAAATATGCTGACGCATTCTGAGGATGCATATCAATATCAACATAGGGTGCCGAACATGCAAAATCTACAAAACAAAGTCCGTTGTATTGATGTACCAATGTCGCTACACCATGGTAATCTGTTTTAATACCTGTTACATTAGAACATGCGGTAACTGAAGCTATTTTTAGTGGAGTAGCTTCATATTTCTTGAGTAATAACTCAAAACTTTTTAAACAAATTAAACCTTCTTCATCACAAGGAATCACCTCAACCCTAGCAATCGTTTCTAACCAAGATGTTTGATTGGAGTGATGCTCCATATGCGATATAAAAACCACAGGACGCAAATCTTCTGGTATCTCTGTATGCTCTTTTAAATTTTCTGATATTTTTAATCCTAAAATGCGCTGAAATTTATTGACTGCCCCCGTCATTCCAGAACCTGTAACAATTAAAACATCATCTTTATTTGCCCCAACATGACTTTTGATTTTATTTTTTGCAATGTGATAAGCATGCGTCATTACAGAACCTGTTGTAGAAGTCTCGGTATGTGTGTTTGCCACAAAAGGCCCAATATCATTCAACATTTTATCCTCTAATGGACGATACAATCTACCACTCGCAGTCCAGTCGGCATAAATAATTTCTTGCTCACCAAATGGCGATTCAAATTTTTGACCGATGCCAACAATGTTATTTCTGAATTTTTGAAAGTACTTTTCTAAAGAAGTTATCATCAGATTAATTTTATACAAAAGTAAAAAATAAAAAGGATGCTTTTAGCTTAAATATATTTTTATTCGACAGATAACAATTCTAAAACATCTTCTCTAATTCTTGTTGGTTTTCTTGTCTTTAAATCAAACAAGCACCAAGTAGAAACAGCTTTACATAGCAAATCATCACCTTTTAAAATATTCACATACCGTTCAGATTTCACACCTTTAGATTCACCAACCCACGTTTGGGTTGTAATTTCATCTCCTAAAAAAGCTTGACCAATATAATCTATCTCATGTCTCAGACACACCCAAAAATACTTGGCATTAATTTCGTTATTCGATAAAATTGCCCAATGTTTTTCTGAAGCGTCATTAACCCATTGCAAATACACCACATTATTTACATGGTTTAATTCATCAATATGATGCGATTCAACTTTTAACGAATAGCTATGCGTAACGGTATTTTCTGGAACTGTCTTCAATTTATTTTTGTCTGGTTTTTAAAACTTCTACAATATCATTTAATTTAAACCCTTTGGCTTGCAACAAAATTAAGTAATGAAAAAGTAAATCTGCCGATTCATTTAAAAATAAATCAGCATCATTATCTTTCGCTTCAATCACAACCTCAACAGCTTCTTCACCAACTTTCTGTGCTATTTTATTGATTCCTTTTTTAAATAGTGATGCTACATAAGATGAATCATCTAAGTTTTCCTTTCTATTTTTAATAGTATTCTCTAATGTTGATAAAAATCCATATTCCTGAATATTATCTTTTCCCCAACAACTATCTGTTCCTTTATGACAGGTTGGTCCTTTCGGAATGGCTTGAATTAACAACGTATCATTATCACAATCATTTTTAATAGAAACCAATTCTAAAAAGCTACCACTTTCTTCTCCTTTTGTCCAAAGTCGTTGTTTGCTTCTGCTAAAAAAAGTTACACTATTTGTTGTGATGGTTTTATCAAACGATTCTTGATTCATATAGCCCAACATCAACACATTCTTTGTACTTGCATCTTGAATGATGGCTGGTACTAGTCCTGTTTGCTTATCAAAATTTATATCCATTTTTTTTTGTTGATTGTTGTCAGTTGATTGTTGCTGGTCTAAACTAATAACCAACAACCATTTTCTACCAACTATTTATAATCTCACTTTAATTCCTTGGTTATTTAATTCATTTTTCAAATCTACTATCTCAATTTCTTTAAAGTGAAAAACACTCGCAGCTAATGCAGCATCCGATTTTCCTTCTTTAAAAGTATCAACAAAATGCTGTATTGTTCCTGCACCACCACTTGCAATAATTGGAACATTTACTGTCTCTGATAACTTTTTTAATGCATCGTTAGCGAACCCATCTTTTGTCCCATCATTGTTCATAGAGGTAAATAGTATCTCTCCTGCTCCGCGCTTTACCCCTTCTTTTACCCAATCAAACAAATTGAGTTCGGTTTCTACGCTACCACCAACCAAAAAAACTTTCCATTCTCCATCAATCAACTTTGCATCGACTGCCAATACAATACATTGACTCCCAAATTTATTCGCTAAATCATTAATCAATTGCGGATTTTTTACTGCAGATGAATTGATAGAAACTTTATCTGCTCCTGCCCTCAATAACATATTTACATCTTTTATGGATGAAATTCCTCCACCAACCGTAAACGGAATATTTACTTTTCGAGCAACTTTCTCTACCATATCTAACAAAGTTTTTCTCCGTTCTTTTGTGGCAGTAATGTCTAAAAACACCAATTCGTCAGACCCTTCTTTTGAATATCGCGAAGCCAATTCTACAGGATCTCCAGCATCCCTTAATCCCACAAAATTGACACCTTTTACGGTACGTCCATTTTTGATATCTAAACACGGTATGATTCTTTTAGTTAACATAATACTAAAATTAGAAGTTAAAAATTAGAAGTTAGAAGCACATTCAATTCGTACTTTTAACTTCGAAAATCTAACTTTGATTTATTATATAATTTTCTAATTGCTTTAAGCTGATTCTGTTTTCATAAATAGCTTTTCCAATAATTGTCCCTTCACAACCTAAGGCTGCTAATTTTGGCAACTCTTCAAAGGTTGAAATACCTCCGGATGCAATTAGTTTTAACGGATGAGATTTCTCACATTCGTTCGAAATGACACACTGCTCCAACATCTTTTTATACAAATCAAAAGAGGTACCCTGTAACATTCCATCTTTAGAAATATCAGTGCAAATCACATATTCAACTCCTTCTTTTTGATAGTTCTGAACAAACGGAATCAATTCTTTGTCCGATTCTTCTAACCACCCACAAATAGCAATTTTTTCATTGTTGCCATCTGCTCCTAAAATAATTTTATCACTCCCATATTTTGCAATCCAACTTTTAAAAATTGCTGGATTCTTTACTGCGATACTTCCACCAGTAATTTGATTTGCTCCAGATTCAAAAGCAATTTTTAAATCTTCGTCTGACTTCAAACCTCCTCCAAAATCAATCTTTAAATTGGTTTGAATTGCTATTTGCTCTAACACTTTATGATTCACAA
The DNA here is from genome assembly GCA_028599075.1 of Urechidicola sp. Classification (GTDB taxonomy): domain Bacteria; phylum Bacteroidota; class Bacteroidia; order Flavobacteriales; family Flavobacteriaceae; genus Urechidicola. The sequence continues at coordinate 35,916 of JAQRMW010000048.1, forward strand.
TATGACTCGCTTTTGCTCCGTCTAAATCAACTAAATGTAAATACTCAATTCCATGCGCTTCAAATTCTTTGGCAACCTCAATTGGATTTTCATTGTAAATAATTTTGGTATTGTAGTCGCCTTTTGAAAGACGTACACACTTACCTTCTATAATATCTATCGCTGGAATAATTCTCATTATAATTCAATAAAATTCTTTAATATCTGTTCTCCTACCTCACTGCTTTTTTCTGGATGAAACTGACATGCATAAAAATTATTCTTTTGAATTGCACCTGCATATTGCACTCCGTAATCAGTCAAAGCGATAGAAAATTCATTTTTAGGAACATAGTAACTATGCACATAATACACATACGAATCTGCGAGAATATTTTTAAACAAATCTCCTTTTAAATGATTGATAACATTCCAACCAATCTGCGGCACTTTCAATTGCGTATCAAATTTCAACACATCAACAGGAAAAATATTTAAACAGTCTGTCTTGTTTTCTTCTGAAAAACGGCACATCAATTGCATGCCTAAACAAATGCCAAGCACAGGTTGTTTTAAGTTTGGAATTACTTTTCCCAATCCGAATCTCTTAATTTCTTCCATAGCACTTTTGGCCTCACCAACTCCAGGGAAAATCACCTTATCTGCTGACTTGATAACCTCGGCATTATTTGAACAAATAGCCGAATAACCCAACCGTTCCAAAGCAAATTGAACCGACTTAACATTGCCTGCGCCATAATCTATAATCACTAAGCCTTCACCAACTCCACCAATGGGGGGAGGTTTTGATTCGCTATTTATTTTTTGTGTATTCATTTAATTCTATTTCCAAAACTATACCTACAAGGTTTTTGAAACCTTGCAGGAGATTATTTAACTCCTGTTTTTTTAATAAAACCCCTTCCCTTTGGGAAGGTTGGGATGGGCTTTATAACATACCTTTTGTTGATGGCAAAATCATTTTTTCTGAATCTCTTTTTACTGCCATTTTAATCGCTTTTGCAAAGGCTTTAAATATTCCTTCTATTTTGTGATGTTCATTATCACCTTCTGCCTTAATATTCAAGTTACATTTTGCCCCATCAGTAAATGATTTAAACAAATGCAAAAACATTTCTGTTGGCATTTTCCCAATCATTTCACGTTTAAAATCGGCATCCCAAACCAACCAATTTCTACCTCCAAAATCTATAGCAACTTGTGCTAAACAATCATCCATTGGTAAACAGAATCCATACCTCTCTATTCCTAACTTATCTCCAAGAGTAGTAGCAAAAACCTCACCCAATGCAATCATTGTATCTTCAATGGTGTGATGTTCATCAACCTCTAAATCGCCTTTTACTTTAATAATTAAAGGTTCAAGATAGTTTAGGGAAATTTATATCTTTGTAAATTATTGAGAAACAATGAAGAACAAGTATATTTTCCGTTCCCGAATTTCTGAGAAGAAATTTAGACAAATTTTAAAG
>JAQRMW010000049.1 GCA_028599075.1 Urechidicola sp.
ATAATTTATTTCTGCATTAATTTTGCAACATACTTCCCAATTACATCAAATTCTAAATTTACTACAGAGCCAACTTTAAAATCTTTAAAAGTTGTATTTTCTATGGTATAAGGTATTATTGCTACACTAAATTTGCTTTCTTCTGAATTTACAACCGTTAGGCTAACCCCATTTACAGTAATTGAACCTTTTTCTATTGTAATATTATTTTTTTCAGAATTATACTGAAACGTAAAAAATGTACTTCCATTTTCAGGAGCTACCGAAATGCATTTTGCTGTCTCATCAACATGCCCCTGAACAATATGACCATCTAATCTCGCATCCATTTTCATTGCACGTTCTAAGTTTATTGAATCCCCAATAGCAAGCGTATGTAGGTTTGTTTTATCTAATGTTTCTTTAATTGCTGTAACTGTATGTGTATCATTTTCAATTGCAACAACTGTTAAGCATATTCCATTATGAGCAATGCTTTGATCTATTTTTAGTTCTGAGGTTATATCACTTTGAATTGAAATATGAAAGTTATCTTTTTCTTGCGTGATACTTTTAATAATACCTAAAGTTTCTATAATTCCTGTAAACATATTTGTGAATTTTATTGATTACTTTTGATACCTCAAAAATAAGCATAATACAACTGAATGAATAAAGAATCTAAAATAAAAATTGGGATATCTATTGGTGATATTAACGGGATTGGTGTAGAGGTGATTTTAAAAACATTTGATGATAAAAGAATGTTAGATTTTTGTACTCCAGTAATTTTTGGATCTTCAAAAGTGATGTCTTTTTATAAGAAAACAATGGATTCAAATATTTCAATCCATAGCATATCTAATATAAGTCAGGTAGTTGACGGAAAAATAAATGTATTGAATGTTTGGAAGGAAGATGTTGAGATTTCAGTTGGCAAATCAAATGAAGTTGGTGGAAAATATGCTTTCCTTTCATTGAAAGAAGCAACGAAGACTTTAAGAAATAATGATGTTGATGCATTGGTTACAGCACCAATCAATAAAGAAAATATTCAATCTGATGAATTTAAATTTGCAGGCCACACTGAGTATTTAGAAAGTGAGTTAGAAGGAGATAGTCTTATGATATTGATGGCCGATAAGTTAAGAGTTGGTCTAATTACAGGGCATATTCCAATTGCTGAGATATCTAAAACAATTACACCCGAACTTATTAAAAGCAAAGTCAAATTAATGTATAAAACCTTGGTACAGGACTTTGAAATATCAAGACCAAAAATAGCCTTATTAGGATTAAACCCACATTGTGGAGATAATGGTGTTATTGGTAATGAAGATGATAATATTATTAAGCCAACAGTTTTGGAGTTGCAATCTGAAGGGAAATTGATTTATGGGCCTTTTGCTGCTGATGGATTTTTTGGCTCAAAAAACTATCAGCAATTTGATGCAATTTTGGCGATGTATCACGATCAAGGTTTGGCACCATTTAAAACATTATCCTTTGGGAAAGGAGTTAATTTTACTGCAGGATTAAATAAGGTAAGAACTTCTCCAGATCATGGGACAGCTTTTGAAATATCAGGTAAAAATAGTGCTGATGAAAGTTCATTTAAAGAAGCTTTATTTAAAGCGATTGAAATTTATAAAAAGAGATCTAATTATCAGGAGTTAACAAGAAATACATTAAAAAAATCCAAAAGGTAATAAAAGTCAGTTTTGATATAAATTATTCTGATAATTTTATATCTTTGCACGCTCAAATAAATGTTTGAAATGAAGGACTTAAAAGAATTCAACATATCATTTGTAGGATTAAAGTTAGGGAAACATAAATTTGAGTATCAGATTGATAAGAAGTTCTTTGAAGATTTTCAATACGATGAGTTTCAAGATTCAGCTATAAAAGTTGTTCTAAACCTTGAGAAGAAAGGCAATATGCTTAACTTAGAGTTTAGCTCAAAAGGAAATATCACTGTTGCATGCGATGTAACAAACGAACCTTTTGATTTAGCTGTTAAAGGAAATTTATCAATCATCGTAAAATTTGGTGATGAATTTAATAATGATAATGAAGAATTATTAATTCTACCACATGGAACTTTTGAGCTGAATGTAGCACAATTAATTTTTGAAATGATTGTGTTGTCAATTCCAACTAAAAGAATACATCCAGGAGTTGAAGATGGAACTTTAGAGTCAGATGTATTGAGAAAATTAGAAGAATACAAAGAGAAAAAAACTGAAATAGACCCGCGTTGGGCAAAATTAAAAGAGATACAAACGAATAAAAATATAGAATAATGGCACATCCTAAAAGAAAAATATCGAAAACAAGAAGAGATAAGAGAAGAACTCATTACAAAGCATCTGTTCCTCAAATTGCTGTAGATCCAACAACAGGAGAAGCACATTTATATCACAGAGCACATTGGCACGAAGGTAAATTATATTACCGTGGTCAAATAGTAATCGATGCAACTTCAGCAGAAGCTTAATTGTTTAGAACATAAAAATCATAAAAACTCTCATTTTTGGGGGTTTTTTTATGCTTTTTACTCAAAAATGAGTGAAAAGCGTTTTTTTTTGCCCTTTTTGTGAAATAATTTTCATTACTTTGAACTTCTTTAAAAGTATAAATATTTTTAAATATGAATAAAATTACTGCAGCAATTACTGCTGTTGGAAAATATCTTCCAGAATATGTGTTAACAAATCAAATTTTGGAAACCATGGTAGAAACAAACGATGAATGGATTGTTTCGCGTACTGGAATTAAAGAAAGAAGAATATTAAAAGAAGACGGAAAAGGGACTTCCTTTTTAGCTATTAAGGCTGCCGAAAATTTAATATCAAAGTCAAATCTCAACCCAAAAGAAATAGATTTAGTAGTTGTTGCTACAGCAACTTCTGATATGCAAGCTGCTAGTACAGCTGCATTTGTAGCTGCAAATATTGGTGCAACAAATGCTTTTTCTTTTGATATGGATTCTGCTTGTTCTAGTTTTTTATTCGGGATGTCTACGGTATCTGCTTTTATTGAATCTGGAAAATATAAAAAAGTGTTGCTCATAGGTGCAGATAAAAACTCATCGATGATCGATTATAAAGACCGTGCTACTTGTATCATTTTTGGTGATGGTGCTGGTGCAGTTTTATTTGAGCCAAATAATGATGGATTTGGATTACAGGATGAATATTTAAGAACTGATGGCAGTGGAAGAGAATTCTTAAAAGTATTAAAAGGAGGCTCTTTATATCCATTTAAAAAAGGAGAGGAATTTGGAACCAATGAAGATTATTTCGTAAAACAAGAAGGACGCACAGTTTTTAAAAATGCGGTTTTTAATATGGCAGATGTCAGTGGTAAAATTCTTGAAAGAAATAGTTTGACTAAAGAAGATGTAAATTGGTTAGCAGCACACCAAGCAAATAAAAGAATTATTGATGCCACGGCAAATAGAATGAAATTAGATGAAAGCCAAGTAATGGTTAACATCGAAAAATATGGAAATACTACTTCAGCAACCTTACCTTTATTATTAGCCGATTATGAATCGCAACTTAAAAAGGGAGATAAAATTATTTTTACAGCTTTTGGAGGAGGATTTTCTTGGGGAGCCATTTATTTTAAATGGGGCTATAACACAAAATAATAATCAACTATAATCACTAAAATATATATTTATGGATTTAAAAGAAATTCAAAGTCTCATAAGGTTTGTGTCAAAATCTGGTGTAAACGAAGTAAAATTAGAAGTAGAAGACTTTAAAATTACGATTAAGGCAGGTGGAAGTGCAGAGACGACTATTGTGCATCAAGCACCTATGCCAATGCATCAAGCACCAATGGCTGTTGCTCCAGCAGCTGTTCCAGTTGCAGCACCAGTAGCCGAAGAATCAGCTGCAACCGATGAAGATTCTAAATACTTAACTATTACGTCTCCAATTATTGGTACTTTTTATAGAAAATCTGCTCCAGAAAAACCAAACTTTGTTGAGGTTGGTGATACTGTAAATTCTGAATCTGTAGTTTGTATTATTGAAGCGATGAAATTATTCAACGAAATTGAATCAGAAGTATCTGGTAAAATTGTAAAAGTTTTAGTTGATGATGCTTCTCCAGTTGAATTTGGACAACCACTTTTCTTAGTTGATCCTTCTTAATAAAAAAACTAAACATTAATCCTGATAATTATCAGAGGCAAATCTCAAGGTGTTTTTTTCTGGAATTTGTAACTTGTAATTTGATTATTTATAGAAAGTATGTTTAAAAAAATATTAATAGCAAATAGAGGCGAAATTGCTTTACGGATTATTAGAACCTGTAAAGAAATGGGCGTAAAATCTGTCGCAGTTTACTCAACTGCAGATGAAGATAGTTTGCATGTAAAGTTTGCAGATGAGGCAGTTTGTATTGGTCCTGCATCTAGTAGCGAATCGTATTTAAAAATATCAAATATTATTTCGGCAGCAGAAATCACGAATGCTGACGCCATACATCCAGGTTATGGTTTCTTATCAGAGAATGCTAAATTTTCAAAAATTTGTGAAGAGCATGATATTAAATTCATTGGGGCAACAGCCGAAATGATTAATAGAATGGGAGACAAAGCATCTGCTAAAGAGACAATGAAACAGGCAGGTGTACCTTGCGTGCCAGGGTCTGATGGAATTATTGAATCTTTTGAAGAGTGCGAAAAGCTAGCAGTAGAAGTTGGATACCCAGTAATGCTAAAAGCTACTGCTGGAGGTGGGGGTAAAGGAATGCGTGCTGTTTGGAAACCAGAAGATTTAAAGAAAGGTTGGGATGATGCGCGTCAAGAAGCTAAGGCATCTTTTGATAATGACGATATGTATATGGAGAAGTTAATTGAAGAACCTCGCCATATTGAAATTCAAGTTGTAGGAGACTCTTATGGTAAAGCTTGTCATTTATCTGAAAGGGATTGTTCGGTTCAAAGACGTCATCAAAAACTGACTGAAGAAGTTCCTTCACCATATATGACCTCAAAATTGCGTAAGCAAATGGGTGAAGCTGCTGTGAAAGCTTCAGAGTTTATTAAATATGAAGGAGCTGGTACTGTAGAGTTTTTGGTAGATAAACACCGTAATTTCTACTTTATGGAAATGAATACACGTATACAAGTAGAACACCCAATTACTGAACAAGTAATTAATTTTGATTTGATACGTGAGCAAATTTTGGTAGCAGCAGGTGTACCAATTTCTGGTAAAAATTATTTACCAAAAATGCATGCAATTGAATGTAGAATAAATGCCGAAGATCCTTATAACGATTTTAGACCATCGCCAGGAAAAATAGAAACACTACATGCTCCAGGAGGTCATGGTGTTAGATTAGATACACATGTATATGCAGGTTATACGATCCCTCCAAATTATGATTCAATGATTGCAAAATTGATAACGACTGCACAAACTCGTGAAGAAGCTATTAATAAAATGAAACGTGCTTTGGACGAATTTGTGATAGAGGGTATAAACACTACTATTCCATTTCATAGACAGTTAATGGATAATCCAGATTATGTTGCTGGAAACTATACAACTGCATTTATGGATGATTTTGAAATGGCTCCTAAGGAATAATAAAATTTCAATACACTATTAATTTTAAAGGATATGTTTTACATATCCTTTATTTTTTTACATTTGATTTCAATTTAGAATCAAATGAAGAAAAAAAGCTTACATCTGGATGGTATCGATAAAATAATCATTAAAAATTTGATTGAAGATGCTCGTACCCCAATTTTAAGTATTGCCAGAGAGGTTGGAATTTCTGGAGCTGCTATTCATCAGCGTTTAAGAAAATTAGAAGCATCAGGATTATTAGCAGGTTCAAAATTTGTATTAAACCCAAAAGTGCTAGGATATAAAACTTTAGCTTTTGTCGGAATTTTTTTAGACGCTGCTAGTAAATATTCAGCCGCTATTAAAAGGTTAAAAGAAATACCTGAGGTAATTGAAAGTCATTATACAACTGGTAATTACGCAATTTTTATAAAAATATTATGTAGAGATAATGAGCATTTAATGAATGTATTAAACCACGAAATACAAAATATTAAAGGAGTTGCACGTACCGAAACATTTATTTCTTTAGACCAGCATATAGATAGACAGATTAAAATATAGCCGTAAAAAAACCGCTTTAAAAATATAAAGCGGTGAGTTTGTAAATTTAATAAATGATTAGTCTCTAGAAAAGATACTAAGTACATACCAAAATAAAAGCATCAATGAAGCAAATAGCCCAAGTGCTGCAGGCACGTATTGATCAGTAGAATACTTGTGAATCAAATTAGAAGTTTGATATAAAATAGACCCAGCTGCCAAGGCGCACATCCCAACTGAAAACCATAATCCAAGATTAAATCCAAATAAGATTCCGGCAGCAATCAATCCTAAAGCAATAAAAAAGCCAACTGTTAAGGTAGATCTTATAAAAGAAAAATCTTTTTTTGTTACAAAAACAATAGCTGTTAATCCAGAGAATAATGACAAGGTCACTATTGCAGCTTGATTTAATAAGTCAAAATTATTAGTATATGCTATGGCAATAAAAAGTAATGGGATAAATATAAAAGCCTCTGCTATAATGTAGATTCCGTATGCGATATATTGAGTTTTTAAATCTGGTGTTTTTAGCATCATTCTTTCAGAATAATTTGTGATGAACATAAATCCGCCTAACATCAAGAGCCATTTATAACCTTGAGTTAATGATAAGGCAAAATTTACGATTGCTTCAGATTGAAAGAACAAATATTCAACAAGAATAAAAAATAAAACACCCCCTGCAACATGAGAGTATGTTTTCTTGTAAAACGCAACGCGCTCTACGTCAGGTAAATCGCTAACAAATAATTTTTGAGTGGTGTTTTCCATAGGATTGAATGATATATTAGATTAAGATGTAAATATAAATTAATTTTATTGATAACTTTATAGCATTAATTATACCGTTTAAAACTAAGCGACAAAATGGCAAAAGTTCCACATATATTATTGATTTATACCGGAGGTACAATTGGCATGACTCAAGATTTTAAAACAGGAGTCCTAAAACCTTTTAACTTTGATAAGTTATTGGTGCAAATTCCTGAATTAAAACATTTGAATTGTACAATTGATTCTGTTTCTTTTAAAGAGATTATTGACTCCTCTAACATGAACCCAGATTATTGGGTTGAGATTACTGAAATTATTGAAGAAAATTATCAAAAGTTTGACGGCTTTGTAGTACTTCACGGTTCTGATACGATGTCTTATACAGCATCTGCTATTAGTTTTATGTTTGAGAATTTATCAAAACCAGTAATTTTTACAGGGTCACAATTACCAATAGGCTACTTAAGAACTGACGCAAAAGAGAATTTAATTACTTCAATAGAGATAGCAGCTGCTCAAAAAAATGGAAAGCCAGTTGTGACTGAAGTATGTTTATATTTTGAATACAAATTGTATCGAGCTAATAGGACCACTAAAATAAACTCAGAACATTTCAATGCGTTTACTTCTCCTAATTATCCTGCCTTAGCAGAAAGCGGTGTGCATTTAAAGTTTAACGAAGCGATGCTGTTAAAGACTAGAAGGTTTAAAAAAATTAAAATCAGAAAAAAATTAGAGAATAATATTGTCTTGCTTAAATTGTTTCCAGGGATTACCGAAAAAACGATCAAAAGTATTTTAGAAATTGATGGATTAAAAGGAGTGATTCTAGAAACCTATGGATCTGGAAATGCACCAACAGATATATGGTTTGTTAAATTATTGAAAGAAACTTTAAAGCGTGGAATAAAAATAGTTGATGTAACCCAATGTGTTGAGGGAAGCGTTATTTTAGGTCATTATGAAACGAGTGAGCATTTGCAAAAGATGGGATTAATTAGCGGAAAAGATATTACAACAGAATCTGCTCTTGCAAAAATGATGTATTTATTAGGTCAAAAAATATCAGATGCCGAGTTTAAAGAAATTTTTGAAACACCGTTACGAGGAGAAATGGCAGAATGAGAATTTTCGTTTTCTATTTCTTTAGAAAAAAATGAGTAAATCAGAAATTTGATTATTGAATTCATAATAAAAAAAGCAAATCACAGCATTAATTTTTTTTTACAAATCTTATGCTTAAAAACTAGAATCAAAACTTTTACACTTCAACTATTTTTTGTTACTTGGGCTTCGCAAAAAATCAATACAGGAGAGGTGGCCGAGTGGTTTAAGGCGCACGCTTGGAAAGCGTGTATATAGGAAACTGTATCGGGGGTTCGAATCCCTTTCTCTCCGCCGAAATTGGTTCGTTTGCAAAAATGTTATATATTTAACCCGTAAAATAAATTAATAAATTAACAATTACACAATGAGAAAATTATTTACAATCCTAGCAATTACAGGTCTATTGTTTTTAGGAACTACACAAAGTACTTACGCTCAAGAAGAAGCGCAACAAACAGAAAAAACTTTTCATCAAGAATTAAAGCAACGTTTTATTGAAGGTGGTGCAAGTTTTATGGGAATTGTATTGATTACCTTAATATTAGGTCTTGCAATTGCAATCGAAAGAATTATCTATTTAAACTTAGCGACTACTAATACAAAAAAATTATTAGCGAAAGTTGAAGATGCATTAGCATCAGGTGGTGTTGAAGCAGCAAAAGAAGTTGCAAGAGATACAAAAGGACCTGTAGCATCAATCTTCTTTCAAGGATTAAAAAGAGTAGGTGACGGCGAAGGTGTTGAAGCTGCTGAAAAAGCTATTGTTGGTTATGGTGGTGTTCAAATGGGATTGTTAGAAAAGAACATATCTTGGTTGTCTTTATTTATTGCATTGGCGCCAATGCTTGGTTTCATGGGTACAGTAATAGGTATGATTAAAGCCTTTGATGATATCGCTGTTTCTAATGAGATGTCTCCAGCAACTGTTGCAGGTGGTATTAAAGTAGCCTTATTAACAACTGTATTTGGTTTGATTGTTGCAATTATCTTACAAATATTTTATAACTACATTATCTCTAAAGTAGATAGTATTGTTAATAATATGGAAGATGCGTCTATCAATTTAGTTGATATATTAGTTAAGCAACAAAAATAAGAATCAAATATTATGGATAATAAATTTAATAAAATAGCGAAAATCGCCGCAGGTGTATTGGGTCTTATTGGTGTTGTTATGCTAGTAAGAGTTATGATGCATAGTGATGAGGATTATAAAGGTTCAAGTGATATTGCGATAGCCTTAATAGAATCAAATGTAAGTCCATTTGTCTTTTTTACAAGAATGATGTTATATTTAACTGCAGGTATTGCTGTTGTGTTTTCAATGGTTAATTTGGTGAAACACCCAAAAGCTTTAAAAAAGGCAATTATTAGTTTGGTAGTTTTAGGTGTATTATTTGCAATTTCTTATGTAATGGCAAATGATGCAGAAATTACAGGGCCAAATGGCACATTTATTGAAGGTGGAGAAGCAGGAACTACTCCAAAAATGGTAGGTACACTTTTAAAGTACACTTATATTTTAGGAATAATTGGACTTATTACAGTTGTATGGGGTTCGTTTAGAGCAATGATGTCTAACAAATAAAACAGCAATATATTATGGCAAGAAGAGATTCACCTGAAATTAATGCAGGCTCAATGGCAGATATTGCATTCTTACTATTGATATTTTTCTTAGTAACAACAACAATGGATGTTGATGCTGGTATTTCTAGAAAGTTACCAGAAAAACAACCAGAAAATGTTGACAAACCAATTGTAAAAGAACGTAATGTTTTTGAAGTTATCATTAACAGAAATGATGATTTACTAATAGAAAATGAATATTATGAAGTAAAAGATGTTAAGGAATTAGCAATTGCTTTTATTGATAATGGCGGAGGTAAAGGAAACCCAATTGCCGCTTTTAATGAAACTGACGGAACAGAATGTTCTTGGTGTGGTGGAGCTAAAGATCCAAAATCATCAGACCATCCTAACAAAGCAGTTATTTCATTGAAAACTGATAGAAGTACTTCATATGGAATGTATATTGAAGTTCAGAATGAAATTGGTGCTGCTTATACTTTTCTGAGAAATCGTTTAGCAATGGATGAATATGGTGTGAGCTATAGTGATATGGTAGAAGAAGAAAGCAGAGCTACTTCAGACCCTGCAACAATGTTAAAGCTTACTGAAAGAATTAAAATAATTAAGGCAAAATATCCTGAGATAATTGCTGAGATTAGTTCTAATTAATTAAAAACATAAAAAGATGTCTAAATTTAATAAAAAGAAAAAAGGAATGGCGCCAATTAATACTGCGTCATTACCAGATATTGTATTTATGTTATTATTCTTTTTTATGGTTGCAACAACTATGAGAGAGACTACACTTCTTGTAAAAAACAAATTACCTTCTGCAACTGAAATAAAAAAGTTGGAAGAGAAACGTTTGGTTATGACAATTTATGTTGGAGCTGCTGTAGAAGATGAAGGAAATAAAAATGGCGATAAAATTCAATTGAATGATAAGATTGCAAAAGTTAGTGATGTAAGAAATTTTATTTACATGTCTAGAAAAAAAGTGCCTGAAGATGAACAAAGTTATATGACTACTTTAATTAAAGGAGATCAAGAAAGTTCAGTTGGTACAATAAATGATATCAAAAAAGAATTAAGAGAAGTAAATGCTTTGAAAGTTACTTACGCAACAAGACCTGCTGCACAGTAATTGAAGAAAAGCTTTTATAAATACTAAAAAATGGCAACCAATATTGGTTGCCATTTTTCGTTATATTTGTGTTATGCATAAAAGAAAGATATTTGTATTTATAGTGCTATTTAGTTTGGTTAAAACCTATGGGCAAACAGACAGTACTTTTGTTGATAATAAGTATTTAGAAGATCAATTTTACTTTAGTTTAAACTATAATTTATTGGTAAATCAGCCTTCAAATTTTAATCAAAATGGTATTTCAGGTGGAGTTACACTAGGGTATATTAGAGATTTCCCATTAAATAACAGACGTAATGTTGCTTTAGGTGTTGGCTTGGGGTATGCCTATAATGCCTATAATCAAAATTTAAAAATATCTGAAAACGGTTTATATGAAATTATTTCTAATGACGATTTTAATAGCAATAGATTAACAACTTATGCTGTAGAATTGCCAATAGAATTCCGCTGGAGAACTTCTAATGCAACTACTTATAGTTTTTGGAGAATTTATACCGGTGTAAAGCTAGGGTATGTCTTTGCAAACAAATCAAAATACACCGATGATATTGAAATAATTAAAGTGAAAAACATTGATGAGTTTCAAAATTTTCAATACGGATTGACTTTCTCAGCGGGTTATAGCTCTTTTAATCTGAGTTTATATTATGGTTTAAATTCTCTATTTAAAGACGCTTATGTTGAAGGTAACATAGTTAAATTAAAACAATTTAATATTGGCTTAATGTTCTACATATTGTAGATAATAAAAACTGTAAACTCACTAATAATTCCTATAAACGCACCCCAGTATATTTCTTTTAGGCTATGTGCTTTTAAATTAAGTCGAGATGTTGCTATTGCACCGGCAATTATAAGTAAAAATGCAACGAGCAATAATAAATTAACCTGAAACTGATAGCTAAAGCATATAAAAAAACCAATAAGACCACTAATTCCTACCATGTGTAAGCTCACTTTAAACTTTATATAAAGTAGTATATACACAATTACAAGAGATAAAGTCATTCCATAAAAAAATAGAGAGAGCTCCATAATACTCGGTACCTTTTTAAGTAAGGTAGAAATCAAAATTGAAATAGAGATAAAGAACATAATAGGAAATTTACGCTCTTGAATATTCTCTAACCGTAAATTTGATATGACATTAGATGATTTTAAAGTCAACAAAAACAATATAGGTATTATATAAGTTCCTATAAATATAGATGAAATTACAAGTAATTCCATTTGTTTTGGTGTGTGTTTTGGCAGAATAATAAAATAGATAATAGTGCCAATAATAGGAATTACTATGGGGTGTAGGATGTGTGAAATCAGTTTATTAATGTTCATTGATTACAATTTTTTTCTTAATCTAGCAACAGGTATATCGAGCTGCTCTCTATATTTAGCAATCGTTCTCCGAGCAATTGGATAGCCTTTTTCTTTTAATAGTTTTGATAGTTTATCATCTGTACATGGTTTCTTTTTATCCTCTTCTTGGACTACTTGTTCTAGTATTTTTTTAATTTCTCTGGTTGATACATCTTCTCCCTGATCATTTTTCATCGACTCAGAAAAGAACTCTTTAATCAATTTTGTGCCATAAGGGGTAGAGCAATATTTGCTATTTGCCACACGTGATACAGTAGAGATATCCATATTAATTGTATCTGCAATATCTTTTAAAATCATCGGCTTTAGCTTGCGTTCATCACCCGTTAAAAAATATTCTGATTGATGGTGCATAATTGCATTCATAGTTACAAACAAGGTTTGTTGTCGTTGCCTAATAGCATCTATAAACCATTTTGCAGCATCTAATTTTTGTTTGATAAACATGACCGCATCTCGTTGCGATTTTGTTTTGTTTTTAGATTCTTTATAGCCCAACATCAAATTGTTGTATTCTCTAGACACATGTAATTCAGGTGCGTTTCGAGAATTTAAAGTAAGATCTAATTCACCATCAGTAATCGAAATAGTAAAATCTGGAACTATTTGCTCTGCAATTTTGTTAGACCCAATAAAAGCTCCACCAGGTTTTGGGTTTAATTTTTCAATTTCTGAAATTGCACCTCTTAATTCTATTTCAGAAATGTTATGTCTTTGCAGAATTTTTTTATAATGTTTTTTAGCAAAAGCATCGAATGAAGTATCAACTATTTCTAGTGCTAACTTCCTACTTGGTTTTTCTTTTTTTCTTTGTAACTGAATTTGTAAACACTCTTTTAAGTCTCTCGAGCCAACACCAGCAGGGTCTAATCCTTGGACAATTGATAAGAGCTTTTCAATTTCTTTTTTGCTCGAAAAAATGTTTTGAGTAAAGGCCAAATCATCTACAATATCTTCAAGGTCTCTTCTAATATATCCGCTTTCATCAATACTACCAATTAAAAATTCGGCAATAATTTCTTCTTGTTCGTTAAAACTAAAAGTGTGTAATTGGCTAAGTAAATGTTGATTAAAAGTAGTACCTCCAGCATATGGAATGCTTTTTTCATCATCATCTGCAGAATAATTATTGGCTTGTGTTTTATATGACGGAATCTCATCATCACTCAGATAATCATCAATATTGATGTCTTGTGCATCAATAGATTCACTATCATCAAAATCATCTTGAACATTTTCTTCAAAAGTGTCTAATGATTCCTTTCCATTTTCAAGCGCAGGATTCTCTTCAATCTCTTGTTTTAATCGCTGCTCAAATGCTTGTGTAGGTAACTGAATTAACTTCATCAACTGTATTTGTTGAGGAGATAATTTCTGTGATAATTTATATTGTAAGGATTGTTTTAGCATGTAATTTTATAAATTCTAGAGATAATTCCTAGACTTTATAAAACTACAAAAATTCAGATGAAAACAAAATTTTATAAAAGTTAAAACTCTGCATTTTGTGGTGTTCTAGGAAAAGGAATTACATCTCTAATATTTCCCATACCTGTCACAAACTGTACCAATCTTTCAAAGCCTAATCCAAAACCACTATGAATAGCCGTTCCAAATTTACGAGTGTCTAAATACCACCATAATTCTTTCTCGTCGATATTTAATGCTTTGATTTTTTCTTTTAATACATCCAAACGTTCTTCACGCTGACTACCACCAACTATTTCACCAATACCAGGGAATAAGATATCCATAGCAGCAACTGTTTTGTTGCCGTTTATTTCTTCGTCGTTTTCGCGCATATAAAATGCTTTGATATTTGCTGGGTAATCAAACAAAATTACAGGACATTTAAAATGTTTTTCTACCAAATAACGCTCGTGCTCACTTTGTAAATCAACTCCCCATTCATTAATCGGAAATCGAAATTTCTTCTTTTTGTTTGGCTTGCAATTTCTTAAAATTTCATAAGCCTCTGTATAACTCAAGCGGATAAAATCATTATCACTAACAAATTTTAACTTTTCAATAAGCGGCATTTCGCTTCTTTGATTTGCAGGCTTAGATTTTTCTTCTTGTAATAAACGCTGCTCTAAAAACGTGATATCATCTTTACACTTTACTAAAACATATTTAATTACATCTTTTATAAAGTCCTCACCCAAATCCATATTGTCATTCAAATCGTTAAAAGCAACTTCAGGCTCTATCATCCAAAATTCTGCCAAATGGCGGGTTGTATTGGAATTTTCGGCTCTAAATGTAGGCCCAAAAGTATATACCTTACCCAATGCCATGGCATATGTTTCGGCTTCTAATTGACCAGATACTGTGAGGTTAGTTTCCTTCCCAAAAAAGTCTTGTGCAAAATCAATATCACCATTTTCGGTGGTTGGAATATCTTTTTGATTTAAAGTGGATACTTGAAACATTTCTCCTGCTCCTTCAGCATCAGAGCCAGTAATTATTGGAGCATGAAAATTGTAAAACCCATTTTCAATAAAATATTGATGTACTGCAAATGATAAAGCAGAACGCACTCTCATCACTGTAGCAAAAGTATTTGTACGAATTCTAAGATGTGCATTATCTCTTAAAAATTCTAAACTATGACGCTTAGGTTGAATAGGGTATTCATCGGGATTTGAGTCGCCTAAAATTTCTAAAGAACTTACTTTAATCTCAACTTTTTGACCCTTTCCTTGACTTTCAACTAGTTTACCTTTAATGTCAACAGCAGCACCTGTAGCAATTCTTTTTAAAAGAGTTTCATCGGTATTTTCAAAGTCAACAACACATTGAATATTATTAATGGTAGAGCCATCGTTTAGTGCAACAAAACGATTGCTTCTAAAAGTTCTAACCCAACCTTTTATATGTACCTCAGTACCTATTTTATCTGAATTTAATAATTCTGCAACTGTGCTTTTCATCATCTCTTAAAATTGAGGGGCAAAGATACTGAATGTAATTTAGGATTGAAACGATTGGAGTATTAAAAAATTACTCTAACATAAATGTTTTAATAGAATCTTTATTGCGCGTAATTAATAACAGCTTTTTTCCATTCTTTAAAGTTATTAAACTAGAATTTTTTGAATCACCTTGTACACTGAATCCAGTTTTCTGTACAGAGATTTTTTTAAATTCTCCATTTTTAAATTTCATGATATTCCCATAAGAAGCATCATAACGTACTGTCTCAACTTCAGTGTTGTATAAATTTCCGACACTAATAATTTCATCTTGACCATCATTGTCAATATCCAAAAATTGAAAATCTAGTATTGGTGATATCTGTACTTGATTAGGAAGCTTTACAATACTAAACTCCCCATCTCCTTCGTTTTCTAGATAGACTGAATATAGTATATCAGCTTGAAGGTGTAGAGCATTTTCAAGGTTATCTTCTCCTAAGATACTATTCAAGTCTGCAGTTGCAAACGCCTCAAATGTTTTAAACTTTTGTTTGATATTTGGCATTTGTTGCGAGGTACATTCTCTACCTCTCATAGGTACTAAATTACCTTTATACTCACTTGTTAAAATAACATCATAGGTTCCATTCTTGTCAAAGTCATCACAAAAAATCTGAAATGGTTTTCCTTTTTTAGCTTTGAATTTTGAATTCAACCCAAGGTTTCCTACAAAATAATCTAAGTCACCATCACCATCCATATCTTTTTGTGCTATTGAAAACCACAAGCCAGATGTTTGTTCTAAATCGGGAATTTCTTTTTTAGTAAAAATCCCATTTGTATTTTCAAATATTTGAATTTTTGTCCACTCACCAACGGCTAATATATCGTCATCACCATCATTGTCATAATCAGAAAAAATGACACTTGTAATCATTCCAATTTTATTCAAATCAGGAGAAGAATTAGATTCTTTAAATTTTCCATTTTCATTGATTAACAAATATGATATTGGTGAATACGGATATTTATCAGGAATGTTTCTACCCCCAACAAATAAATCTAAATCACCATCGTTGTCAACATCATTGGCAATTACTATTTGTCCCGCAGTAGTTGATTTTGGTAATGCAATTATTGATTTTTTGAAATTTCCTGAACCACCATTTAGATACAATCTATCTTGGTAATAATCGTTTCCTTCTGGATATTCTGCACCTCCACTTACAACATATAAGTCTTGATCTCCATCAGAATCTGCATCAAAAAACAGGCATCCTAAGTCTTCTTTATTTTTATCTTTTTCAAAAGTAGTTGAAGTTGATTTAATAAATTTTCCATTTGTTTGCTGCAAATATAATTCTCCCGATTGTCCTTTTGCACCACCCACAAAAAAGTCCTCCAACCCATCATTATTTACATCGGTAGTTGCTATGAATGGGCCATTTTTAGATTCTGAATGTGGTAATAAAATCTGTTTTTGAAAATCATCAAAAACATTTTCTTGATGTTTAAATGTAATTCCTAATTCTTCAGCTGTTTGCTCTTTAAAATAAGTATTGATTGTCTTTTCTTCAAAAGTTGGAGTTGTTGCATTTTGATAATCAATCGTTAAAAGTTGGTTGGGATTAACGTAGGTCAATTCTGACAATTTTCCATCCTGCCAAAAAACCTGTATCGCATAAATTGATTCAGTTTCTCCAATTCCAAAAGTCAATATTGGATCTACAGAAGATTGAAAGCCACGAGATAAATTCATTTCTTGAGACTGACTAAAGTCTTTGGTTTGCACAACTACTTTTGCTCCAATTCCCAATGGGTTTTTAGTTGGGCCTTTTAACTGAATCTGAATATAATTTTGTGAAGCATTATTTTGATACACACTTGCTTCATCTTCCATATTATTCACAATCAAATCTAAATCGCCATCATTATCTAAATCGGCATAAACAGCTCCGTTAGAATTAATTTTTTCTGTAAGCCCCCAAGATGTCGATGTGTTTTTAAAAGTTAAATCGCCATTATTTTTGTAAATATAATTCTGCAACTTTTCTGAGGGCATCATTCCTATTGCGGTTTCAATACTCACTTTTTTTCGGTTCATGATATTCTGACGCATTTGATCTCTAAAATCTTGATTTGACAAATCTTTTTTAATGCCATTGGTTACAAATACATCTTTAAAACCATCGTTGTCAAAATCGGCAATTAGGGGCGCCCAAGACCAATCGGTTTTTGCTATTCCTGCTAAATAACTTATTTCGCTATATGTTCCATTACTATTATTTAGTTGTAATACGTTAGTCATGTATTGATGATGATATCCAGCATTTACCATCATATTAAAACTATTGGTATTCATAGATGCCATATTCTTTTTACCTCTAATGTGGTCTTCTGCCATCATATCTAACACCAACAAATCTGGTTGTAAATCATTATTAATATCAGCAAAATCTGACCCCATACTATTGTTTGAGATATGATTAAAACGAGTTAGAATTTCATCGGTAAATGTCCCATTTTGATTGTTGATGTATAAATAATCACCATGAAAAAAGTCATTGGCTACGAAAACATCCATCCAACCATCGTTGTTAAAGTCTCCTATGGAGGCACTTAGCCCCCAAGCTTTATTTGCAATACCAGCAACATCAGTTACATTGGTAAACTTTCCATCTTCATTTCTAAATAATTGATCAGAACCGTAGTCCTCAATTATTTTATCTCTTTCTAATTGTACGGTTACATTATTTCTAAAATCAATACGATGATTAACCAAATACATATCCAAATCGCCATCATTATCCATATCAAAAAAATGTGCTTGAACAGAAAATCCGTAAAAATCTAATCCGTATTCCTTGGCAGATTCTTTAAAAGTATTGTCCTTCTGATTGATAAATAATTTATTTTTTCTTGGTTCATGATCTTCTAACGACCCAGCTTTACAAACATATATGTCTAACCATCCATCATTATTTACATCAACCATTGTCACACCAGTAGTCCATCCTTTGTCATCAATTACATTTGCAGTTTCGGTAATATCATTAAAAACAAAATCACCTTTATTTAAATAGAGTTTGTTTGAATGCTGATTTGAAGTGAAATAAATATCAACCAAACCGTCGTTGTTTATATCTCCAACTCCAACACCACCACCGTTATATACATACGGGTAGTTTAAAAAATTAAAATAAAGATTCTCTGTAACTGAATTTCTAAAGGTTATATTGGATTGATTACTTACAATTTTAGTGAAATGCTTTTCTTTTTCAACTTGTGAAATAGTAGAACTTTCTTTTTGACAAGAAAAAAACAATGAAAGAGAAATGAATATGAGAAGCTTGTTTTTCATGATAACAAAAATACGTTTTATATAGAAAATGAGGTTTGTCTGTTCGAGCGCAGCCGAGAACTATAAACATTAAAAGGTCTCGACTGCGCTCGACCTGACAATAATAGGTTTAATAAGTAAATTATCAGCATAAAGTGATAAACTTATCTTTATAAGTTTTAATAATTCAAAAAGCTGCCAAATTTTTCAATCAGGCAGCTTCTATCAACTAATTCAATTATTATTTAAAATAATTAAGAAACTCAAAATTTAAAAGTTTGATCCGGTATCCCACCATAAGCGAGTACCACCATTATCAGGCCCTCCTAATAAGGTAACTGCACCAGAAACACCATCAGGATTTGTTGATAATTCACTATCAACAAAAGGGATTCTTCTGATTTGAACATCTGTATCAATTGTGCCAGCACTTTGATTACTCACTACCGGGAAAATCTTAGGATATCCTGTTCTTCTATATTCACTCCAAGCTTCTTGCCCCTCTGGGAACATTGCTATCCACTTTTGAGTGATAATTTTTTCTAATTTCATTTCATTACTATCTGCACCATTCCAAGCAACAGTAATAGTACTCATTGCAGCAATATTATTAGCAGCATTTACTGGATCTACATAATCAGCTGGAGTTGAAACTGCATCTGCAATATAAGCCGCAGAACCGCTAGCGCCGTGTTGACTAAATGACATTGAAATACCAGTTTCGTAATTTGCTTGCGTATCACCAGCATTTGCCCACCCTCTTAAGCCAGCTTCGGCTTTTAAGAAATAAACTTCGGCTGTTGTCATTAACTGAACTTTTGATGTTTTTACAGCATCATTCATATTAGAAAGTCCAATATATGCTGCTTTTTGTTCAAGTTCATCAGCATATCCTGCTTGCAATGGCAATCCGTTACGGATTCCTTTATATTCACCAGGATAATCTGGAGACTCATTAAATAAGCTTCCAATTCTTGCATCACCATAACCAGTTAGGATAGATTCCATAGAAGCATTCATTCTAATATCTCCCCATGAATTATCAATTACTGATAATGGATGATCTAATGCGCTGTTTACATAAAAACCATCATCATTAGAAACCATAAGCCCGTAACTATTACTCAAAGCTTTTTCACCTTCTGTTTGAGCAGTTGTAGGTGCAACAACCGACAAACGAATTGCCAAACGCAAACGTAAAGAGTTTGCCAATTTAATCCAACTTGCATAGTTACCACCATAAGATAAATCGAATGCTTGGAATTGCTCTCCATCAATATTAGCTTCTAAACTGGCAACTGCAGTATCTAAATCTGTAAAGAAAGCATTGTAAACTTCTTCTTGAGAATCATATACACCTGCATTTTCTAAATCTCCAAAGTTTGTATAAACAATTGGTCCGAAAACATCAGTTACACGGTGCATACCCGCTACTTTTAAGATTAATGCCACACCGTTTAAAGCAGGAATTTCATCTTTAGTTAATTCTTCAATTGCCTTTGCATTATCAATTACATTAGAGTAAGGAACGGACCAAATAAAATTGTTCCAACCACTTACTAAATTATAAGTAGTGTTGTTCGCTCCTGCCACAAATGGTCTTGGGTTTGTCATATAACCAGAATACACATCGGCATTTAGGTTTTGTTGTAATTGATAAGACCACGCTGGCGTATATTGGTAAATACTCTCAAACATTGGCTTGTATTTAGAGCCTACATGTTGAAAATCAACCTCTAATTGTTCTTCAGAAATATTTCTATCGTTTACGTTGTAATCTTCTAAATCACTACACGAAGTAACAACAAGACTTAATACAACTAAACATGCTAATAATCTATATTTATTATTTTTCATCATGTTATTTTTTAAAATGTTAAATTAATATTTAGTCCAATACTTCTTGATGAAGGAAGCCCTAAAACATCTACACCCTGTAGTGCATTACCTGTACTTAAAGATACATTAGGATCATGTGGTGCATCTTTATAGAAGAAGAATAAATTACTACCTACTACAGATGCTTTTATTCTTCTAAAGAATGAATCGTCACCTAAGTTAAAATTATAACCTAAAGCAAATTCTGCTAACCTCACATTCGTTGCACTATAAACATATTCTCCTGTAAATCCATTTCTACCACCAACTTTACCATAATATTCTTGTGCAGTAAGTGTTGATTGATTTCCATTTAAATCTACAACCGTAACATTAGCATTAGCAGTTTCTCTAGCTGAGTTATTACTAATACCTTCAACAATTGCCTCTGTCATACTCATTGTTTCACCACCAAATTTACCGTCAATTAAGAAATCTAAAGTGAAGTTTTTATAATTAAATGAGTTGTTCCATCCTAAGGTAAAATCAGGGTTTGCATTACCAACTTTGGTAAGCCCATCAACTAAATTATCATCGTCCATAACAACAGTCCCATTATCTACTACTGGGTAACCATTACTATCTCTTCTTACAACTTGTGCATAAATATCACCGAATGAGCCACCTTCAACAAGGTAAGAACCAAATGTATTCACTCCTTTTGGAGAAAGCGTAAAGAATTCTGGCTCAATTAAACCGTCTAATTGCTGACCATCATAAATTTTTACAATTTCATTTTTATTTGTTGCAAAATTCAATGTTGATGTCCAACTAAAATCATCATTCTGGATTGGTGTAGCATAAATTGTTGCTTCAACACCTTGATTTGAAATTTCACCTGAATTTAAATATGCTTGAGGTGCCCCAATAACTGCAACTGAAGTAGCAAATGCATAATATTGGTCTGTTGTTTTTGTATTGTAATATCCAATGTCAATACCATAACGATTGTTTAAGAATCTCCATTCTGTACCAATTTCAAAAGATTTTTGTCTTTCTGGTTTTGGTGTTGAACCTGGAAAAGGTCTAATTGGATCTTGACCAACTCCACCACCACCAAAGATGATAGGTCTATTAGGATTAATTTGATCTGGAAGAAATCCGCTACCAACCTCAGCATAAGAAGCTCTTACTTTAGCAAATGATATTTTGTCTCCTAAATCTGTCATTTCGCTAATAACCCCTGTTAAACCAACTGATGGGTAAAAGAATGAATTGTTTTCAGAAGGTAAAGTTGATGACCAATCATTACGGCCAGTTACATCTAAAAATAACATATCAGCATAACCAACTGTTGCACTAACAAAAACCGAATTAGTACGAGACTCTAATGAGTTTTGTGTAAAGTTAACGGATGGGTTTCCGTTAAAGTTTTGGTATGAAAATACATTTGCAAATTGCAAACCTCCATTTGTTCCAGAATCTCCAACAAAACTTTCATTTGTAGTTCTTGTGGTACTAGTACCTACAATTGCATTTAACGAAACCTTCTCTGATAATTGCTTGTTAATGTTTACAAGAAAATCTCCATAAAGTTGCGTGATGTCTTGTTCAGTTACTATATACCTACCATTTGCTGGGGCTAAAGTTGCCTCTGTTGTAGCATATATTTTTCTTTCAAATTGAAACATTGATTTGTCATAAGTACCTCTTGCAGTTAATGACAACCAATCATTTATTTCGTATCCTAAGTTTAAAGAACCTAAAAATTTGTTATTTATATCCTCACTTGCATTACGATTTGTAATCCAGTATGGGTTTTGCTCTATATCAGAAGTACCTCTAAACCATCTTTGAGCCATAATATTTCTACCTGGGTCATACTCTTCAAAAATTTCATAATCTCTTAATTTTTCTCCTGGAGAATCAAAAGAATAAACACCAACTAAAGGGTTAAAATACAAACCAGAAATTGGTCTGTTTTTAATTTTTTGAGTAGAAGCCATAACGCTGGCATTCACTGTCAACTTATCATTAAATAACTTTGCAGTTTCTCTAACAGAAATTGTATGTTGCTTTAACGAATTGGTTGGCATAACTCCGTCAGCAAAAGAATTGCTATAAGAGAAAAAAGTTTGTGCTTTTTCAGAACCTCCAGAGATTGCCAAAGAATTAATATTAGTATATCCTGTTTCTAAAAAGCCATCAATATTATCTTCAGCTTCACTATTAAAGTCCATCATATATGCTGGACTATCAACAGTTAAGTTTGATGAAAAATCTACTTTAAAGCTTCCTGCTTTTCCTTTTTTAGTTGTAATTAAAATTACACCATTTAAACCAGCACTACCATATAATGCAGATGCAGATGCTCCTTTTAATACGGTCATACTTTCAATATCATCAGGATTAATTAATGATAGAGCATCTCCTCCATCAACATTACCTCCATTAATATCACCAAAAGTATTTGTTGGTTGACCCGCTGTTGGATTAGACAATGGAATACCATCCACAACATATAAAGGTTGGTTGTTTCCGATAGAAGAGTTACCTCTTAAGACAACTTTTACAGACCCACCTACACCAGATGCACTTTTAGTAATCGATAATCCAGCAACTTTACCAGACAAACTATTAATAGGATTACTTTGTTTAACTCTGTTCAACTCATCTGCCTTAATATCTTGTGCAGCATAGGTTATTGATGCTCTGGTCTTCTTTATACCCAATGCCGTTACAATAACCTCATCAAGGTTTTCAGCATCTTCTTCTAATACCACATCAATTACTGATTGGCTACCAGCTACAATTTCTTGTGTAATAAACCCAAGAAAACTAATAACTAGCGTATCTTCTGATGACACATTATCTAATGTGTAGTTTCCATCAAAATCTGTAGTCGTACCGTTTTCGGTTCCTTTTACAACAATACTTGCTCCTGGAAGCGGTCCGTTAGCATCGGAAACAGTACCAGAAACTGTTTGAGCAAAAATGACACTACTTGTGAGCATAATTGCAGCAAAAAACATCTTTTTTAGTAAATTGTTTTTCATACTTTGTAATTTAAATTAATTTTAGTTATCAAAATTCAACCTGTTTTCAAAATTAAATTTTTGTTATTTTTCCATGACCAAATTATTAATTGTTTTAATAAAGAGGCATACACTTACGACAGAAGCACTATAATTATCGACAAACAACATAATATTTATGTTTTCAACTTGGAATCAAAAAGAAGGTGATTCTAAGAACAGGCTTTAGTGTATAGAAGGTTTTGTATTTCTAGTAAATAAGAGGTTATTATTCCTCATCATCAACATCTTCTAAAGGCAATACAGGAAGTGTAGGTTCTTTTAGTGTTGCTTTATTAGCGATAGAAGATTCTAGCGACAATAAAAGTGATGGTAATAATAATAAGTTTGATAACATTGCAAACAATAATGTGATAGAAACCAAACCTCCTAGAGCTACAGTTCCGCCAAAACTAGAAACGGTAAATACTAAAAAACCGAAGAACAAAACTATGGATGTGTAAAACATACTTACACCAGTTTCTCTCAGCGCCAAATAAACAGATTTTTTTACTTTCCAATTATGAGCTAGTAATTCTTGTCGGTATTTTGCCAAAAAGTGAATGGTGTCATCTACCGATATCCCGAAGGCAACACTAAACACTAATATGGTTGATGGTTTTAAAGGAATTCCAAAGTACCCCATCAATCCTGCTGTAATTAGTAATGGTAAAATATTTGGTAAAATTGATATCAAAATCATTTTAACAGACCTAAACATAAATGCCATAAAAATGGCAATCAAAACAATAGCCAATGATAAGGATAATACTAAGTTGTTGATTAAGTAACGAGTCCCTTTTAAAAACACCAGAGCTTTTCCAGTTAAAGAAACATCATATTTTTCTTTATCAAATAGCTTGTCAATTTTTGATGTTAACTGCTCTTCAATATTCTCCATCCTTTCTGTACCAACATCTTTCATATACATAGTCATACGTGCATATTGTCCAGTAGAATCGACAAAATTGGTAAGCATATCACCGTTTGTTACTGAGTTTTTGGCATAGGATAAAATAAAATTTTTATCCTGATTTGTTGGCAATTGATAATATTTTGGCAGCCCATTATAGTAGGCTTGCTTTGAATATTTAACCACATTTAAAACTGATAGAGGTTTAGACAACTCATCATATTCACTAATAGATTCATCGAGCTTATCCATCTTTTTTAAAGTAGATAGCTCCATAACTCCTTTTTCTTTTTTGGTGTCGACCAAGATTTCTAAAGGCATAATACCTCCAAACTCTTCTTCAAAGAAAACGATGTCCGAAAAGAATTCTTTGTCCTTTGGCATATCATCAATCAAGCTGCCAGATATTCTCATTTGATACACACCAATCATGCTAGCAATAATTAAAACAACTGCAGAAACATATATTGCAAAACGATGATGCCTTACCATTTTTTCCATCCAATTTACAATTGACCCCATCCATTTTCTGTCTAAATGTTTTAGATGTTTTTCTTTTGGAAGTGCTAAAAAACTATAGATAATTGGGATGATAAACAGTGCTAAAAAGAACACGACCATAATGTTGATAGATGCCATGATACCAAACTCTACCAAAATTTGACTCTTCGTAAAAATGAATGTAGCAAATCCTGAAGCTGTTGTAATATTGGTCATCAAAGTAGCATTGCCCACTTTAGTAATAACACGTTGTAAACTCTTAGCTTGATTACCGTGATTCTTAACTTCTTGCTGATATTTGTTGATTAAGAAAATAGCATTCGGCACACTAATTACAATAATTAATGGCGGAATCAAAGCCATTAAAACAGAAATTTCATAGCGAAACCACCCAATAAAACCAAAGGCCCAAACGACACCAATAATAACAACAGTAAGTGTGATAAAAGTTGCCCTGATAGATCTAAAAAATAAAAAGAAAATGAGAGCTGTTACACCTAATGCTAGGAGAACAAACATTTTCATTTCATCGATAATGTTTTGTGCGTTCATGGTACGCACATACGGCATACCAGAAATGTGAACGTTAATATCGTTTTCTTCTTGAAACTTAGTAATACTCTTTGAGAATTTACCTAAAATCAAATCTTTTCTAGCAAAGGTATTTACGATCTCTTTGTTGATATATACAAGCATTACAACCGTTTCAGTCTCTTTGTTATAAAGAATATTGTCGTAAAATGGAAGCTTGTTAAAAAGGATATTTTTAATTTTTAATACCTCTTGATTAGTTTTTGGTATTGAATCATATAAGGGTTCTAAAACAAATTTCCGCAGATTATCATCGCGTTTTAATTTTTGAATATCACCTATCGAAATGGTTTGGTCAATCTCAGGAAAGCTATTAATTTCTTTTGCGAGAGCATTCCAATTATTGAATTTTTTTGGAGTGAAGATGGTGGAATCTTGAATTCCCAAAATCATGACATTTCCTTCTTCACCAAAAAGCTCTAGAAATTTTTCGTATTCAACATTTACCTCATGGTCTTCTGGTAAGAGATTTGCCTCTGTATATGAAAAACGCATGTATTGCATTTGCGTTGTCATAAAATAAGTAGCAACGCCAATCAACAATAAAATGATGATTCGATTTTTAATAATCAATCGAGATATATGCGTCCAAAAATTCATTAAATTAATTTTGGCAAATGTAATCAATTACATTAGAAACCAAGACTAAGGGTGTAGGATAATTTAACTGAGAGGTTATCACTCCAAACAGGATTTTCATAGGCGCCATACCTGTAAAATGCATTAAATCCAAGTCCAAACAATATACTGTTCAGTTCAAATCCACTTTCAAAATACCCTTTTTCCATGGTTTTAATAATAATACCATTGTGGTAAATATGATCTTCTAAATATCCAATGCCAGCTCTAGTTACTAAACTTAAACGAGGGTTAATGCGGTCAGAAATATCGAATCTTTTAAACTCATGTTTAAC
>JAQRMW010000005.1 GCA_028599075.1 Urechidicola sp.
CACCGCCTATAATTCATTGCGGTTGCATTTCCTATCGGAAATCCAAGCCTTTTTACTAAATTCGCTGCTGTGCCGAAAAATCCTATCGGATTTATCCGCAACGCAATCATAGCCAAAACCGATAAACGAAACTTTTAATTAATCATCAAAACTTGCTCCACTAGCAGCAACAGATCTATCAATCTTACGCATCAATCCTTGTAATACTTTTCCTGGGCCTACTTCTATAAATTCTGTTCCGCCATCAGCAACCATTGCTTGGATACATTGTGTCCATCTAACTGGTGCTGTTAGTTGAGCTATTAAGTTTTCTTTTATTTCTTCTGGATTGGTCACTGCTTTCGCCACTACATTTTGATATACAGGGCATGTTGGCTCGCTAAAAGTAGTTTCGTTAATTGCTGCTGCCAATTCCTCACGAGCTGGCTCCATTAAAGGTGAATGAAATGCGCCGCCAACTGGTAAAACCAACGCACGTCTTGAACCTCTTTCTGTCAACAATTCACAAGCTTTGTTTATAGCATCTATATCTCCAGAAATAACCAATTGTCCTGGACAATTATAATTTGCTGCTACTACTACTCCATCAACTTCGGCACAGGTGTCTTCAACTATTTTATCATCCAATCCTAAAACTGCCGCCATGGTAGATTCTTGTGCTTCACATGCTTTTTGCATTGCTAAAGCACGTTTAGAAACTAATGTCAATCCATCTTCAAAAGTTAAGACTCCGTTTGCTACTAAGGCAGATAATTCACCAAGCGAGTGTCCTGCCACCATTTCTGGCTTAAAAGAATCTCCCAACACTTTGGCTAAAATAACCGAGTGTAAAAAAATTGCTGGCTGTGTAACTTTGGTTTGTTTCAATTCATCAGCAGTACCTTCGAACATTATATCAGTAATACTAAATCCTAATATTTCATTTGCCTGTTCAAAAAGTTCTTGGGCAACTGTTGAGTTTTCGTATAAATCTAGTCCCATTCCTGAAAATTGGGCCCCTTGTCCGGGAAAAATATATGCTTTCATGTGTTTATATTTATTGTTTTTTTAAGATCACATGCTGTTCGCTTTTAATCACCCCAATTAATGATAAAGTTTTTAGCATGCTCGTTTCATTTTAGTAGTGTATTCGTTTAATTGCTGGTTTGCTTAATCGGCAACAAAGATAAATAAATAATGCCAATTAACCCTAGATGTCATTCCCGTGAAAACGGGAATCCAAAACCTGATTATAATTAGATTCTTATCATCACACGAATAACAGAAATTAAAAAAGTTAAAGAACATAAATTAAGCTATTTTTTCTATTTGGATTCCGCATCAAGTGCGGAATGACAAAAAAATTAAATATATATTAATACATTAGCAATTCATTTATGACTAGCCAAAACAAAATCTTAGCACAAAACATTTATTTGATTCTTGCCGGAATGTTTATTGCTGCTTTGGTTGCTTCAAACTTAATTTTTCAAAAATTCTTTTATTGGAATCCTTTTGGATGGTTTCGATTTGAAATCTCAGTTGGTATCTTACCTTACCCAATCACCTTTTTAATTACGGATATCATCTCTGAAATCTATGGTAAGAAAAAAGCAAATCAAGTGGTGATTGCAGGAATTATTGCTTCTGTTTTTTCTATGGGAATTATCTATGTAGCTAATCATGTCCCTGCTACAGATTGGTCACCAGTTGATAATGACACTTTTACACATGTTTTCGGATTATCACCTGTTGCAGTTTTAGCATCGATGATGGCGTATTTATTTGCACAATTTATCGATATTAGAATATTTCATTTTTGGAAAGCAAAAACCAATGGAAAACATTTATGGTTGAGAAACAACTTTTCAACCTTTAGCTCACAATTAATTGATACATTAACCGTGTTACTTCTTTTATGCTCTTTTGGAGTTATTGATTGGGATAATTTTGGAATGCTGCTTCTAAGTGGATTCTTATTTAAAGTCATCGTTGCAGCTTTAGACACTCCTATACTTTATTTATTTGTGTATGCTTTTAGACAAAAATTTGGATTGAAAGTTGGGGAGGAAATTGATTTTAGTTGATAGTTGTTTGTTGATAGTTGTTTGAATATTCTCAATTAAATACTATCAACTACCAACCATTAACCAACAACTAATTTAACCACCAAGCCTTCGTTGGCGCGAACATTAAAAACTGTATTGTCTTCAAAAATTAAGTATTGGCCTTTTATTCCTTTTAGCAATCCCTTGTACGATTGAGACTTTAATAAATTCAAACTCTTTACTTTTTCTGGATATTTATTTACAGGAAAATTAATATGAATTTCTTCATTATTTTCTTTTAAATAATATTCTTTCGCTTCATCAGGAATGTACTGCCATAGTTTTTCTTTCTCTGCTACCAAATCTGCATCTGTAATATCATTCGACAACATTTTACGCCAGTTGGTTTTATCAGAAACATAATTTTTTAAAGCAACTTCTGTAATTCCGGCTAGATATCTATTAGGAACTTCTACAACTTCTATTGCTTCGTGTGCCCCTTGATCTATCCAACGAGTAGGTACTTGAGTTTTACGAGTAACACCCACTTTTACTTCGCTAGAATTAGCTAAATACACAATATGTGGTTTTAACTGAACCTCTTTTTCATACTCTAAATCACGGTCTTCTTTTCCTAAATGTGCTGTGCTTAATTCAGGTTTCATAATCCAATCACCAGCAGTAGGCGTTTCAAAAAAGCATTTTTGACAAAAACCTTGACGGTATATTTGTTTGTCTAAATGACAATTTAAACACTCAAACTTTACAAATGACAATTCAATTTCTCGCTCAAGTAATTGATTCATATTTATAAAATCATTCTCTACTTCTAAATAATATTGAACAGTTTCTTCATGAACGGTCATCATTTTTTTGAGCACTCCTTGATAAGTCATAATAGATTTTGTATTTTTAACTCGATAAAGATACTAGTTATAACACAATTTATATCATTATTGTAAAGACTTCTCGACTGCGCTCGAAGTGACATTATTTTGTCTGGTCGAGTGTGGTAGAGACCTAAACCAACTAACGATGCCAATACCAATAGTCAACTCAATAATTTCTTGGTTCTTAAAAAAGAGAATTCATCAAATTGAATTGTT
Organism: Urechidicola sp.; assembly: GCA_028599075.1. Classification (GTDB taxonomy): domain Bacteria; phylum Bacteroidota; class Bacteroidia; order Flavobacteriales; family Flavobacteriaceae; genus Urechidicola. Next base: position 3,134 of record JAQRMW010000005.1, read on the forward strand.
TTTAAAATATCCTATTGATGTTCAAAATGAGCTATTGCATAAACTCATTTCTACTGCAAAAGACACGGAGTTTGGACAACAATATGACTTTAAACACATCAATAATTATCAAGATTTTTCTAGTAAAATTCCTATTCAACAATATGAAACTATCGCACCATTAATTGAGCGCAATAGAAAAGGAGAACAACATCTATTTTGGAATACAAGCATCAAATGGTTTGCAAAATCTAGTGGCACTACCAATGCAAAAAGCAAATATATCCCTGTAAGTGAAGAGGCAATTGAAGATTGCCACATGAAAGCAGGTAAAGATATGTTGTGTTTGTATTTTAATCAAAATCCAGATGCACAATTGTTTACCGGTAAGGGCTTACGTCTTGGAGGAAGCTCAGATATTTATGAAGATAATGATACTTATTTTGGTGATTTATCTGCCATAATTATTGAACATCTTCCCTTTTGGGCAGATTTTAGTTCGGCTCCAAAACAAGAAATCGCTTTGATGGGTGAATGGGAAACCAAGATGGATGCAATCATAAAAGAAACAATTGATGAAAATATTACAAGTTTAGTAGGTGTACCTTCATGGATGTTGGTATTGTTAAATAAAGTATTAGAAACAACAGGTAAAAACAACATCTTAGAGGTATGGCCAAATTTGGAAGTCTATTTTCATGGAGGTGTAAACTTTAACCCATATCGTGAACAATTCAAAAAATTGATTCCGAAAAAATCATTTAAATATTACGAAACTTACAATGCCTCAGAAGGTTTTTTTGCAATTCAAGATCAAAATGATTCACTAGAACTTTTACTGATGTTAGATTACGGAATCTTTTATGAATTTATTCCGATGAATGACTATGATGGTGAAAACTCAGTTGCGATTCCATTAGCTGAAGTTAAACTGAATACTAATTATGCTTTAATAATAACAACCAATGGTGGCCTATGGAGGTATTTGGTTGGAGATACAGTTAAATTCACTTCTTTAAATCCGTTTCGAATTAAAATTACAGGACGCACCAAACATTTTATCAATGTATTTGGCGAAGAGCTTATTATTGAAAATGCCGAAGAAGCATTAAAACAAGCCTGTAAAAAAACAAAAGCAACAATTGTTGATTATACGGTGGCTCCTATTTTTATGAAAGGGAAAGAAAGCGGTGGTCATGAATGGATGATTGAGTTTGCTAAAGCTCCAAAAAACCTAGATTATTTTACAGAGTTACTAGACAATGCGCTAAAAGCAATCAATTCTGATTACGAAGCAAAACGTTATAACAACATGACTTTGGCAATGCCAAAAGTACATCAAGCAAGAAAAGCATTGTTTTATGACTGGTTAAAAATGAAGGGTAAATTGGGTGGGCAACATAAAATTCCTAGGCTCTCAAACAAACGAGAATTTATGGAAGAGTTGTTACAATTAGAAATTGTAACAGTAAATTAAAATAGGAATTTCAGACTTAAATCTTTCGCTCAATTACATAATCCACCATAAGCTTAAGTGAATTTTTATATTCAGAATTTGGATAGGTGTTTAATATCTCTAAAGCTTGCTGTTTGTAAGATTCCATTTTAGATGTAGTGTATTCAATCCCTCCTTTTTCTTTTACAAAGGCAATAACTTCTTTAACTCGCTTTTTATCTTTGTTATGATTTTTAACCGAATTAATCAACCACTTATGTTCTTTAGCATCGCAATTGTTCAAGGCAAAAATAAGTGGCAAGGTCATTTTTTGTTCTTTAATATCGATTCCTGTTGGCTTTCCAATTTTAGCATCGGTATAGTCAAATAGGTCATCTTTTATTTGAAAAGCAATTCCAATTAACTCTCCAAACTTGCGCATCTTTTCTACTTCTTCATCACTGCCACCAACAGATGCAGCCCCAATTCCGCAACAAGCAGCAATTAATGTCGCTGTTTTTTGACGGATGATATCGAAGTATATCTCTTCAGTAATATCAAGTTTTCTTGCTTTTTCGATTTGTAATAATTCGCCCTCGCTCATTTCACAAACCGCAACTGAAATCAATTTTAACAAATCAAAATCATCATTATCTATAGAAAGTAACAATCCTTTTGACAATAAAAAATCACCTACTAAAACAGCAATTTTGTTTTTCCAAAGGGCATTTAACGAAAAGAAACCTCTACGTCTATTGCTGTCATCCACCACATCATCATGCACCAAAGTGGCAGTATGTATCAGTTCTATAACCGAAGCTCCACGATAAGTGCGTTCATCAAAACCGCCATCAGAAACCATTTTAGCTACTAAAAAAACAAACATCGGACGCATTTGTTTACCTTTTCTTCTTACAATATAATGGGTGATTCTGTTGAGTAGCGGAACCTTAGAAATCATGGATTCTTTGAACTTCTCTTCAAAGCGTTCCATTTCATTTACAATAGGAAATTTTATTTGCTCAACTGTCTTCATTCGGAAATCAAAAATAAGAAAAGTATTGTTTACAAAGAAAGGGATTGTGTCGTTTTTATATTTAAAAATGGATTCCCGCTTTCGCGAGAATGACATTCAAATACTGAAAACTGTAACTGCCAACTTATTTCGACTTATTTGCTAATTGCCCACATGCAGCATCAATATCTTTTCCTCTACTTCTACGCACATTTACAACAATATCATTCATTTCTAAAATTGCAACATAGTCATTAATACTTCTTTTAGATGCTTGCTGAAAATGTCCATCATCTATGGGGTTGTATTCTATCAAATTCACTTTACAAGGCACATATTTACAAAATTTTACTAAAGCATTGATATCGTCTCTACTGTCATTGATTCCATCCCAAACAATGTATTCGTAAGTAATCATTCGTTCGGTTTTAGCAAACCAATACTCCAACGACTCTCTCAAATCATCTAAAGGAAAGTTCGCATTAAATGGCATAATCTGTGTACGAATCTCATCAATTGCAGAATGCAATGAAACTGCTAAATTGAATTTAACCTCATCATCTGCTAACTTTTTAATCATCTTTGGAACTCCAGATGTAGAAAGTGTAATTCTCTTTGGAGACATCCCCAACCCTTCTGGCGATGTAATTTTTTCTATTGATTTTAGCACATTGTTATAATTCATGAGTGGTTCTCCCATCCCCATAAAAACAATATTGGTCAACTTACGGTTATGATACAATAAACTTTCTTGATTGATAGCTGCTACCTGATCGTAAATTTCATCAGGGTTTAAATTTCGCATCTTCTTTAAACGTGCCGTTGCACAAAAAACACAATCTAAACTACATCCCACCTGACTAGAAACACAAGCAGTAGTTCTGCTATCTGTAGGTATTAAAACAGATTCTACCAACAAACCATCATGTAAACGAATGGCGTTTTTAATTGTGCCATCATTACTTCGCTGCATTTCATCAACCTCAATATGATTTATTACAAAGTTATCATCTAACATCTGTCTGGTTGATTTTGAAATATTAGTCATATCATCAAAAGAATGTGCCACCTTATGCCACAACCATTCATACACCTGATTTCCACGAAAAGCCTTATCGCCATTCTCTACAAAAAAATCGCGGAGTTGTTCTTTGGTTAATGCGCGTATGTCTTTCTTTTTATTCAAAAATTGAAGAATTTATTATTTCAAATTTAGTCAAAATTATATTGACTCTTTAATAAAAAAAACCTACAAGGTTTTAGAAACCTTGCAGGAATTTTATATTTTTTGTCTGGGTTCCTGCCTGTGCAGGAATGACATTTAGATCTTTTTTATCTTATTAGACAATTAGCATCGCATCACCGTATGAGTAAAAACGATATTTTTCTTTGATTGCTTCTTGGTATGCTTCCATCAAGAAATCATGACCAGCAAATGCAGATGTCATCATCATCAAAGTAGATTTTGGCATATGAAAATTGGTAATCATACAATTGGGAATTGAAAATTCATAAGGAGGAAAAATAAATTTATTAGTCCAACCTTCAAATGGATTTAATCTTCCGTTTGATGAAACTGAGCTTTCTAAAGTTCTCATTGCGGTAGTACCTACTGCACAAATTCTGCGTTTAGTTTCTAGCGCCGAATTTACCATTTTAGCAGCATTGTCATTAATTGCAATTTGCTCAGAATCCATTTTATGTTTTGATAAATCTTCAACCTCAACCGGGTTAAAAGTCCCCAAGCCAACATGTAAAGTCACATTTGCAAAATCAACTCCTTTAATTTCTAAACGCTTTAATAAGTGCTTAGAAAAATGCAAACCCGCGGTTGGTGCAGCAACCGACCCCTCATTCTTAGCATAAATTGTTTGGTAACGCTCAATATCAGATGGCTCTGCAGCTCTCTTAATATATTTTGGAAGTGGTGTTTCTCCCATATCATTTAACTTTACCCTAAACTCTTCGTATGAACCATCAAACAAAAAGCGAAGTGTTCGACCTCTAGAGGTTGTATTGTCAATAACCTCAGCTACCAAACTCTCATCTTCACCAAAAAATAATTTATTTCCGATTCTGATTTTACGTGCTGGATCTACCAATACATCCCAAAGACGTTGCTCTTCGTTTAATTCTCTCAATAAAAAAACCCCGATACGTGCTCCTGTTTTTTCTTTTTCGCCATATAATCGAGCAGGAAAAACTTTAGTATCATTCAATACCATTAAATCTCCTTCGTCAAAATAATTGATTAAATCTTTAAATTGTTTGTGCTCAATAGTTTGATCTTTACGATTTAACACCATTAAACGTGACTCATCACGATGCTCAGCAGGGTATTCTGCTAATAAATCTTCTGGAAATTCAAATAAAAATTCTGATAACTTCATAGTAGGTATAGGCTTTAAATTTTTTAACGGTTGCAAATATACAACATCGAGATAGGCGTTGTCAAGTGTTTGGGTAGAAAAGTTTTAG
>JAQRMW010000050.1 GCA_028599075.1 Urechidicola sp.
TCCTCGTCAAATAATCCTTTTTTCCCTCGTGGTTTATACATTTCTTCTGTTGTTTTTTTACAGGATAAATATACATATAATTAACTGATTGACAATGAGTTAATTTTTAGAAGTCCCCTTATTTTAGTCCACAACCACCCAAGCGGAAAATTGAAACCGAGCGAAGCCGATAAGCAATTAACGACTAAAATTAAAGAAGCTGCGAAGCTTTTTGATGTCAATATTTTAGACCACTTGATTGTTGTACCTAACGGAAGCTATTACAGTTTTGCTGATAACGGAATGTTATAATTTAAAATCTTGAATTATGGTCTATTTAACGTATAACAATCTCGATGCAGAAACTCAACAACGTTTACTTCTATTATCTAAAGAAGATGTAGAAAGTAAGTTTGGGAACAATTTGAAAGTCTACGCCCAAGAACATCATTTGGATTACGATGTTTTATTGGATGAAGAAGCGACACGAAACTTATATAATTATGAGTATATTTTTAATATTTAACCATAAATAATCATAAAGACCTTTGAATTCTAAGGGTCTTTTTTTGCATAGTTATCAGATGTTATTCGTAAAATCTGACGTTCTACTTTCCAACTTTATATAAAATCATATTATTCACTATCAAAACCAACCTTTTGGGAGCATTATACGTTTCAATTTTACCCTTCAAATAAATACATTTATAAGACTGGTCGTTCAGCGAAAAAGCAACTGACTTTTTTAGTCAGGTTGTCTGGAAATTTTTGTCACGCTTTGGCGTGACGAAATTGGAAGAGCAAGAGGGTAACACGCAGAGCGATGTTACTTTGATTATTTATTTATCAATCCCTTTAAAAACAGGAGCTTGATAGGTTTTTAAAGAAGAGGTGTTTTTGGTTTTTAATGGAAAAATCATGTTAGACCAATAAAATCAAGGAATTTTTAATGGAAAAATGGATAAAGGATATCAAAAAGAGCAATTTACGTGTTTGAGTATTAAGGTTTCAATTGCGAAAAAGTATAGAAAATTTTGTAGAACGCTTGGAAAATCACAATCAATGACTTTGTTAGATATGATTGACTTTTTTGAAGTAAATGAGGTATCTCCCAATGATAGATTAGGAGAAACTATTTCCAGTTTAAAATACCAAATAAAAAAACGATTTAATGGAGTAGTTGCCATTATTAAGAACATTGAAAAAACCCATCACAAACCAACAACAGCAATATTACAAACGTTGTTTGAAGAAACGTCTAACATAGAAAAGGAAGAGGAAATATTCGATTTTGAAACGCCAACCTTGATTACAGAAAAGGAAGAATTGACCTACTATAGAAATGAATATTACACTAATCAAGAAAATTATAACGCTTTGAAATATGATGTAGAAGATATCATCAAAAAGACAAAATATATCAAAAGTAATTTCAGTACAGGATACTTTCGATTAGAAATTACCAAAGAAGAATTTGAACAATTAAAACAACAACTAAAAGATGTACATCACCATAACAGCACAGAAATTGGGAGATAATTTTGCTCAAAGTTCTAGCGATTTTGTCTCTTATCTCGAAAAAGAAAATGAAGGAAAATCTATTGATGAGATGGAACATTTTTTTAATCAATATGGAGAAGAAATATCGAGTAGTGAAGTGATTAAAGAAGTCGACGGTAATGCATCTAAACTAAAAAAAACAGAACCGAAATTTTATTCTATTACGGTAAATCCAAGTCGGTACGAATTGAAACGATTACAGAATCATTCGGACGAATTAAAACGGTATACGCGTCAAGTGATGAAAGACTATGCAAAAGCCTTTAATCGTGAAATTGATGGACGACCAATAACTGTGGACGATATTAAATACTATGCCAAGATTGAACACGAACGTACTTATAAAGGAACTGATAAAGCAATTAAAGAGAATGCACCCTTTCATGGAAAGATAGTCCGATTAAAAAAGGAGGTACAACAAATAGAACGTGGAGAATTAAAAGGGAGCGTCAAAAAGAAACAACAACAAATTAAACAACTTAAAAATGATGCACCACATCAACTAAATGGGGAAATGATACTCCAAGGAATGGCTAAGGAGGGCTCTCAAAGCCACATCCATATTATTGTGAGTAGAAAAGATATGTCAAATAAATACAGTTTGTCCCCAGGAAGTAAATACAAAGCATCGGAAGTTATTATGAATGGCAAAACAGTTAAGCGTGGTTTCAACAGGGATGACTTCTTTGCAACTTCAGAAAAGACCTTTGATAAGCTGTTTGATTATAAA
>JAQRMW010000051.1 GCA_028599075.1 Urechidicola sp.
GTACAAGGGATAATCTATGCTCTAAAATTTGTCAAGAAAAAAATATCAAGCTGTAAATGTCAAAAATGATATGATTATATTTCAAATTTACCAATTAAATTAGACTTGCGGATTTGAGGTACAATCGTGCGGGAGCGGGGCGCGGGATGTAAGTCTCGCGCATTTTTTATTTAGTTATTAACCTTATTTCAACTTTAAACTTCTACTTTCTTCTCTACCATATCCTTTTACAAAAGCACTATCTTTTGTAAATTCTATTGAGGCAAATGTATTTGTGTTTTCGGTATCTACGATTCCTTTAAAAGTAACATAATGTACTCCGTTAACTTTATCATAAGCACCAGCATGGTCATGTCCGTTTAAGTAAAGCTTTACATTGTCATAATCTTTAACCAATGCTAAAAAGTTTTCTTTATCCCAAAAGTTTAATTTTGTCATTGGGCTCGCAGGAAAATGATTAAAGAAACAGACATTTAAATTTCTAGTTTTAGCATCTTCTAATTCTGTTTTTACCCAAGCGAGTTGTTCAGAGCCCAAAGCGCCATTATAAAATTTGGCATACAACAAAGAATCTTTTGTTACTTCAGCCAATAACTCTTCTGCTTCTTTTAATTTTTCCTTGGTAGGTGCTCCATAAAGGCTCACATTATTCCCATCTAGTACAATGAATTTCCAGTTGTTTAATTCAAAACTATAATATCGATTAGTTAAGCCCATTTTGTTTGGGACTTTATTTTTTAAACTATCGGCTACTGAAAAATCATGGTTTCCTAAAACATGATATGATTTTGATTTTAGCTTATCCCATATAGGATTAATCGAATCAAAGCTTTTAAAATCTTTGTCGATAAAATCTCCTAAGTGGATGGTAAATTCTAACTCGTGTTTGTTTAATTCGGCAATGGCTTTACGCAACCTATCAGGTGCTTTTCTATAATAACGGTCTGCACCACCAACCAATCTAATATCACAATCACAATACTGACAATCTGAAATTATTCCGATCGAAAATGATTTTGATTCAGTTAAGGATTCTTTTTTACAGTTGATTAAAGTAAGGACTAATGTAAAAAGAAGTAGAAATTTATAATTTGATGTTTTCAAAATAATGTTTTTTAAACTGTGCACTAAGTTATAAATAAAACAAGTGCTATCTTAAAAAGATGTTAAATCGCATTTATTTTTAAACTCAAACGTTTTCGTAAATCAAAATAACTTGACAAAGTGTATTGTCAATTCAAAAGTCATCGTATATTTGCAGCTGTAGGAGTCAAATCCTACTTTCTTTTTCATAGCAATTTTCCCATCTAAGCAATTAGGTGGCTTTTTTTATACTCTCTGTTTTTAGAAAATAATTAGAATGCTCTAAACTGTGGAGCTTTTGTCTTAATCATTCTCAACAGTAATTTTTGTCAATATTAAAGTGAGTGTAAATAAACTATTATTTTTAACATGGCTTAAAAATAATAAGGTTCTAGGACAAAGAGCTTACTAATCGTTTAGCTTTAAAACAGCCATAAATGCTTGTTGAGGTATTTCTACATTACCTACTTGGCGCATACGTTTTTTACCTTTTTTCTGTTTTTCTAGCAATTTACGTTTACGAGAAATATCACCTCCATAACATTTTGCAGTTACATCTTTTCGTAATGCTTTAATCGTTTCGCGAGAAATAATTTTTGCACCAACAGCAGCCTGAATCGGAATATCAAATTGCTGACGCGGAATTAATTCCTTCAATTTAATACACATTTTTTTTCCAATATTTTGGGCATTGTCTGCATGAATTAATGCTGATAACGCATCGACAGATTGTGCATTTAGTAAAATATCCAAACGAACCAATTTAGATTCTCGCATCCCAATTGGCGAATAATCAAAAGAGGCATATCCTTTTGATACGGTTTTTAATCGGTCATAAAAATCAAATACAATTTCTGCTAAAGGCATATCAAAAGTTAATTCAACTCTGTCTGTAGTTAAATAGGTTTGATTGGTAATCATTCCTCTTTTCTCAATACAAAGCGACATTACATTGCCCACAAAATCAGCTTTTGTAATGATTGATGCTTTTATATATGGCTCTTCAATTCTGTTGATAGTTGAAGGGTCTGGTAAATCTGACGGATTGTTTAAAATAAATGCGTCATCAGGATTTTTATTGGTATATGCGTGGTATGAAACGTTAGGAACCGTAGTAATCACGGTCATATTAAATTCACGCTCTAATCGTTCTTGGATAATCTCCATGTGCAACATTCCTAAGAATCCACAACGGAAACCAAAACCTAAAGCCGCAGAACTTTCTGGTTGAAAAACTAATGAAGCATCATTCAATTGTAATTTTTCCATCGAGTTTCTCAACTCCTCATAATCTTCAGTATCTACAGGGTAAATCCCAGCAAATACCATTGGTTTTACATCTTCAAAACCTTCTACAATATTGGTTGTTGGATTGTCTGCATCCGTAATTGTATCGCCAACTTTTACTTCTTTCGCCGTCTTAATTCCTGTAATTAAATATCCAACGTCACCGGCTTTTACTGATTTTTTTACAACTTGCTCTAACTTTAAAGTTCCTACTTCATCAGCAAAATACTCTTGTTCAGTTGCAACAAATTTTATTTTCTGTCCCTTTTTAATCTCGCCATTAAAAACTCTAAAATAAGTTTCAATCCCTCTAAATGTATTATAAACAGAATCGAAAATTAAAGCTTGTAAAGGAGCATTTACATCTCCTTTTGGAGCAGGTACTCGTTCAATAATTGCTTTTAGTACATTATCAACTCCAAAACCTGTTTTACCGCTGGCATGAATTACCTCTTCGGGGTCACAGCCTAATAAATCAACAATATCATCGGTTACTTCTTCTGGATTTGCAGAGGGTAAATCTACTTTATT
>JAQRMW010000052.1 GCA_028599075.1 Urechidicola sp.
GTTACCATTCACAACTCACAGCACTTGGTTGATACTTGTGGCACTGGCGGTGACGGCTTGGGGTTGTTCAATATCTCAACTGCCTGTGCATTTGTGGTGGCAGCGGCTGGCGGATCAGTCAAATTTTTCCAGCTTTTAGGTTAGTGTCGACAGTTTCCCAAAATTTATCAATACTTTCGGTTTCATCTAAAATTTCCAGTAATTTAATATCAGGTTCAATATTATTGAGTTCGCAAGATTTTTCAAATTTATTCTGTATTTCCGCTATAGACCAATATGTTACTGCGTTTGATGCGTAATCAAGCATTTGTCCAACGACTTCTCGCCTTATTCTTGTGTCTGTACTTCTTTTAACTTCTACCAATGTTGGAATTCCGTCTTGGTCAATAAACAAATGATCTAATGACCATTTATTGTTACCATTCAATTCATCAGGAACTCCAAATTCACGTGAGATTAAAATCCATTTTCGAGGATTATCAGGATTAATTTGACTTCCTGAAATTAGTTTTGGATAATTTTCTAATAGTTCTTGAAATTGGTTTTCATTAATAAATTCACTTTCATTTAATTCAACCAATTTTTGATTTTTATCTAACACGAAAATTTGTTCTTTCATATTATTTTTCTTTCTGTTTTCTGTGTGGATATTGCTGCTAACGGTTTGGCTATGCTTAGTTGCGACAATTTAGGACTTAACTTTATAAGTACAAAACCAAGTTGGGGAAATCAGAGATTTTTCCAAAGTAGCACAGAACTTAGCAATTAAGTATAGCCGTTGTTAGGCAACGTTATTTATTTAGTAATAATTCACTAAGACTTGTTTCTACTTTTGATTTACGTGATGAAATTTCATTATTAGCATATTGTAAAATTTTCAAGGTCTTTTTTGAAAATAAAACTCCATATTTATATAATTCTTTTACTGAATCATCTGTAGTCTTTAAGTTTTTTGTTTCAATCACAGTTATTATGCCGTCTTCGACAGATTTCTTTTTTAAATTCGGAATCCATTCTCCTTGATTTACATTTAACATTTCTTTGTATAATAATTCTTCGCAAACATCCCAAAGTATGAAATTAACCATTTCTTTTAATTTTGTATCGTTTGCTATACCATAAAGATTGTCATTTTTAAATTCAAACCTCTCCCAACATTTTTTAATAAATTTCAGATAATTAGTAATTCCAATATTTTTCTTAAGTCCAATTTCTTTAAATAAATTTTCGAGAAATGGCAGTATTACTTCAAAATCCATATAATCTTTATCCAACTCTCTAATTAACTCAAAAACATCATCACTATTTGCATATTTTTGATACTTATTTAAAAGTTCAGGTTTTAAATCTTTGCTGGATTCAACAATAAATTTTGCACAAAAGTATTCTTGAAAAGATCTGTGTGTGAAATATAGCGACATACCATCTTCAATTAATAAACTAACAGCCTGTAATAAATCGTTATAGTATTCTTCTACATCAAATTTAATACTCGTTATTTCTTGAGTTTGTCTTAGATAATTTATTACTTCTGTTTTTGTGAATTTAAATTTTCTATGCTCATAGGATAGTATACAAAATGTTGAAAATATTTTTGAGAACTCTTGAATATCTAAAGAAGTTTCTCTTTTTCTTTTATATGCTCCTTTAAAAGAATCGTGGCGTTGATATAATGCTTCAAACGCTTGATTATAGAAAATACTTGATTTATTTGGAATATCTGAACTATATCCGTACGTCAAGAGCATTATAGATAACAATAGTGGGTTTGATAAAAATGAAGTATGTTTTTCGAATAAAGATGTTCCTAAATCTTTAATGAATTTACTCCTAATTTTTTCATCAGCAGGTAACTTTTCAATTAGACTAACACTTTGTTCAAGACTTAATGGAAGTGTTTTAAATGTAGTAAATATATCTAATTCAGACAGTTTGATATCTGGTCTTGTTGATAATATGATGCTATTATTTGGGTACTCAATTGTTAATTCATTTATTTCTCTTAGTAAGATATCTTTTAAATCTTTTACAACTTCATCTAAACCATCTAAAAACAATATAAAATGACCTTTCGATAATGCTTTTTTAAAAAAATCAACGGATATTTTTAAGCCAAAACTATTCGAAGTATTAACTAATAAATCAAAAAGAGATGTATTGTTAGAATTTAAATCTCTTAATTCTATAAAAATTGGAATTTGTTTTTTGTTTTTTAAAGAGTCAATAAATAAATGCTTTAACATTATAGACTTTCCTGCTCCTCCAGTTCCCGATATTATACAATGACTATTAACATTAAGTAAGGCTTTTATATTTGCAGATTTGATTTTGATGTCATTACATTCAATACCTAAAGGAATATAAAACTCGTATAAATTAATCGGCTCATCACGAATGAAAAAAGATTTGGAACGACCATATCGATTATAAACTCTTTCCAGATAGTCAGTATAAATAGTTTTTAAACTAAGTTGAATATCCTTTTTAGAGTCAATAACAAATTCTTTTCCTGTCTTTACAATATTTGATATTTGACTTGTTAAAAAGTCAGATATTATTTTTCCAATTTCTATTTCGTCCATATTTTCTTTAATGTTGCCTAACGTGTTTGTATATGATTTGTTGCGTGTTTCAAGCAACTAATTTAGTAAATAATTACCTACAAAGAAAGTCCGCGAGGACTTTCGTAAGTAGGCTAAAAGCAAGCAATAAATTATATACG
>JAQRMW010000053.1 GCA_028599075.1 Urechidicola sp.
TTAAAAAACTCATTCATTAAATGAGGATGTAAATCATCAACTTCTTTGATCTCAGGAAGCAATTTTTGAAATACACTAAAAACCTCTCGATAGCCTTTTAGGGTTTGTGGACGCAGGTTTTTACTGTACTGGCAATCGTTAAGATAATTTTCAAATAAACGCTGTAGTTCTGTTGGACTCGTATGCAATTGAGGAGTGTTTAGGGTATTCATATAGGATTGTAAGACTCCAAATCATTAGAGAATAAAAACGCTTATCTATAAGATGAAGCGTCTTCAATTTTTAATTATTTGAGCCAAATTTCATGGGCTTTATCAAAACCACACCACCGGTGGTTTTTGTCATATCCACGAGAAGCCAGTTCAAAACGAATGAGCTTTTCTAAAGGAATCTTAGCATGAAGTAAATACCGAAGTAGTTCTCCATCCATAACAGAAAACAGTCCTGTTATTTCTTCCCAATGTGGTAAAGGTTCTTTATCCATTCGGATATGTCTGATCTTGTCATATGACAGACAAGACATATCTTTGGGGAGTATATCCAAAAAAGGCATTTCCATTTCATCAGAAGTAGCCTGCTCAAGTACCGCCCAGTTATTATCTGGTCCATGTATCACACCAAATGTAATATTGGCAATTCGGTACTTGAAGTTCAGCCACAAGGCATGGTCTATTGCTTTTTGTTTGCTATCAAACAAATCTAAATAGTTATCATTCATAAGATTACTTTTTAGCTTTTACAGCAGTAGAAGGTTTTGCTTTGCTATTTCCTTTTTGAGAATTAGAAGCAGGCTTCTTTTGCACGATAGGCACATTATTTTTACTTGTCTGTGGCGACTCGCCACCCTCGCACCATTTTTTAGTGATGTATGAGATGATATACATATTATCACCAATAATGGTAAGAAGTTCTTTGTTCTCTAATTCCACAAGATTGTACTGTTTAGGAATAGTTCCATCGTGCTTATCAGCAATAATCTGAATCAGATCTTTACGGGTAAAGAATTTCAGGATTTGCGGATTAATAGCCTCGTTGATTTCTACTGTTGAGAGTGCACGTTTTCTTAAAACTGCTGCAAAATGTTTCATTAATGGTTTTTTGTTTGCTTCCATGATTATTAAATTTTAGTGCGAATCGCACAGATTAGTATTGAATTATATTATTTTGAAATACTGTCGATTATTGACCGACTTAATTAATTTTCCATAAAGACATAATCTTTAGGTCTTCCTTTTTGAAATTTTTCTTTTTCACAAGGTGTTTGAGTTCTGTTTCAGCTTCTTGCTGAGTATCAAAAAAATAAGATGGTTTTGTTGTGACAGCATATTTATCTTTGTCATCAACATCTGAAGTGAAAATGGCAAATACACGTCTGGTCTTTCCATGTTTGAAAAGAATTGAGTAGTAATTACTCACATCATATTCGTCCCACTCATTCACTGGTTTATCACGCAAATAGTGAGGGTCGATTTGAATGGCATCAAAGAATTCATGAACTTCGTCTTGAGACATTGTAGGTAATGAACTGATACTTTCATTCCACTTGTGTATAGTAAATTGAAGTACATTCATATCATCACCAATGAGCTCTAAAAGTTCCATGTCTGACTTATCAGCTAAAAAGTGTTTGTCATAATTGGTATAGAGCCAAAGCACGATGTCGATGAGTTCAGTTCTAGTAAAATACTTTAGGAAAACAGGATTGATTTTTTGTACACCTTGATTTTCCATTCGCTTTTCTAACATTTCTAAAAAATGTCCGATAAGCCTTCGTTGTTTTAAATTCATTTGTTTAAGGTTTTAGTGCCAAATCCGTAATGTGAATTGCACAGATTAATAGTTGTTTTCATTTCCAGTTTCTCGTACCTCACAATGATTTGAAATCGTTGCGAGTAAATGGTCATAATCTTTGCTTTTAGCTTCTGAGAGCACCGCATCGATTTTTTCTTTGTTCCATCCTTCACGTTTGGCTTGTCTTTGAAAGACTCCCATAATCATAAAGGCATTTCCGTTTACGCCAACCAGTTCAAGATTGACTGTTTTTTCAATTACTTTTTTCATTGTTATTACTATTTAAAAGGTTTGTATTTAATTTTTACTATTTATTTAGCACTCGCTCCTATTGGGTAGTTAGCCGTTAAGACTTCAATCTTTCGATCTCTTGATTTTCCTTTTACAGCTTTTTTAGCAGAAAGCGGTTTGTTAAAAGTTTTGGTGTACCATCCTTTTTTCTTGATGTAAGTATCAAGAATTTCAGAAGGATAAGAACTCAAAAGGAATTTTCCTTTGAGTTCTGAGAGCGTATCTAAAAGCTCCTTGTAATCACTCTCTGTATAGCCACCATAGTGTCCTTGGTTAGAATCTATATATGGTGGGTCTACATAATGAAAGGCATCATTAGTATCTCTGCTTTGAATTACCTTTAAGGCATCATTATTTTCAATCTGAACATTTTCTAATCGCTTGTACATTTCTTGATTGAAGAGCATCTTCTTGTTCTGAAAAGCTTTGACTCGTTTCCCGTACTTGTCATACCCCCAAGACCCTATCTGACAGGAAAACCCCATATTGGTTGCGATATAAAAAGCCCAGGCTTGTTGAATTTTATCAAAAAGATGTGGCATTCTATAAATAGTATGTGCAACACTATAGGTAGCTCTTGAAAACAGAGTTGCTTCAATTTTAGCTTTTAGCCCGTCAAAATCAGTTTTAACTACCTCAAAGAAATTCACCACCATGTTATTGGTGTCATTAATTGTTTCGGCTTCTGAAGGAGTTTTAGCAAAGAAGACTGCCCCACCACCAAAGAAAGCTTCTGTATAGATGCGATGTTCAGGTATTAAAGGCAGTATCTCTGATACTAAGTTAAGCTTACCACCATAATAGGTGATAGGTGTTTTGGGCATAAAGGGTTCTTAAATTAAAGCGAATAATGAATCGTTACAATTTGTTTTCTTGAGCAAATGACACGAAAGATTCAGAGGTGATAATGATGTGGTCAAGCAAGGTTATATCCATTGCTTTTGCAATACTGGATATCTTTCTAGTTTCCTTGATGTCACTTGTAGAAATATTCAAGTTTCCACTAGGGTGTGAGTGCGCCACAATGATGGCACTAGCATTTGTTAAAAGTGCTAACTGAAAAATATATTTTGGATTGGGTTGCACTCCTATACTAGTTCCTGTGGCAACTTCTGATATGGCAAGAATGTTATTGGCATTTGTCATAAGGATGACCCAAAAGCATTCACGCAAGTCAAGTTGCTTCGCATCTATAAAAAGACGTAAATATTTGTCAGCATCTTCGGCACATGTAATGTGGTACATTTCACACACCATAGGACGTTTATAACAAAGCTCTACAACATAACTTCCAAAGCTATGGAGCATGGGTAACTTATTTTTCATGGTCTATTTTTTTAAAGGTTCATATTTAACAAGTAGTATGAACGATTAAAAGAATAGGTGGTAGACTAACGCAATATGTTTGATTTTTTTATTTGATGCGGAAGCAATGTCGAAGCAGAAAATGCTTTTGAGGGAGCACCATCAATCATGAGTTTTAAATAGATGTCATGGTTTGCTAGATTCACAAAATCGAAAGTGCTAAACTCTGGAGAAAATTCACGTTCCATAAATTTGGCATCCGCTTGTCCCAGACGAAAACAAACAATGGTTCCAACATTTCCAAGGACAGCATCTCTAATTTTTGAATCTAATTGTGAAATGTACTGATGTGCCATGATAATACCAACTCTAAATTTACGGAGTTCAGATAACATTTCTACTAGTGATAAATTGGTGTAGTTTTGAAATTCATCGAGATAGACAAAGAAGATGGGACGTTTATTTTCCATTGTATCAATACGAGAAAAGGCGGATGCAGATAATGAGGTCACTAAAAGAGAACCGAGAATATAGGATGCTTCAGAGCCAATAGCACCTTTAGATAAATTAACTAGCAATATTTTTTGGTTATCCATTATGTGGCGTAAAGAGATTTGGTTTTTATTCTCCACAAGAATTCGTTTAACAGATGGATAAGAGAGGATTCCACCAAGTTTGTTATAGATGGGGATAAGGTCAACCTTTCCATAGGTTTTAAACTCTTTTTCCCAAAAGGCTTTGACGTTTGGATTTACAATATTTGGAATACACTGATTTCTAAATGAGGTGTCATTTAGTATTTTTATAATATCGGTAAAATAAGCTTGTGGTTGGTCGAGTAGTGTTAGGAGCACTTGTCGTAAAATATGAGACATCTTAACTCCCCACCCTTGTGTTCCCCATAGCCTTTGAAAAACCTCAAGGATATTTGAAGTTACCAGAGACCGTTTTTCATAGGATACTTTTCGAAGTGGATTGTAACCAAGCTGTAAATTAGGATTGGCAGCATCTAAATACACAACATCTTTTTGTCTTTCGTTGGGGATGTCTAGCATTACTTTAGCTACTAAGTCTCCGTGTACATCGATTAAGCAAACACCTCTTTTTGCCTTTATATCTTGAGAGATTTTTGTTTGTAAAAGAGAGGTCTTCCCTGTTCCGGTACGACCAAGTATATAAAAATGAAATAAGCGGTCTTTTAACAAGATACCGAATTGGTCTCTTTGATTTCTGAAATTAGTCTCTGCAAAATAGCAAACAGGATTGTTTTTTGGATAAAACATCTATACAGTATCGCTTCCTTTTTAATAAATTGGTAGACGGAAGGGATGGGATAAAAAGTAATTTTTTTCGAATTTAGATTAACATAGTTAGTCTATGCTCATTTTTATCTTCACAGCTTATAGAGTTGTCTTTTATTTGCTTTTAAAATGTAAATGAAATTAATTAGCAACAGACGTATATTTATTAAAAATACAACCTGACAAGGGTGTTGTTAATAAAAGGATTCTTAAGCAGTAATTTTTTCTCTTTTTACCCCCCCCTTAAAAACTATTTGCATTAATGTGTAGTTGTAGGCATGATATTAAAAGGTATCCAAACCATTATTGCCCCCATATATGAGAAATATCGTTTTTGATACAGTATTGAAAAAATACAATATTTCGTAAATAAACTTAATCAGCAAATAATATAATCCTAATTAATCAACAGCCCCACTTTAATTTTCCCCAGAGGTTACATTCTGTTATAAAAGCAACGAGTAGAGAGCAGTGAATGAGAAAGCGCAGGGTTACTATGATAACAACTTGTTTTAAGAGGACATTATGATTTCTCGCCAATATTCACTATAAAAATTTATAGTTTTTAAGAGCACTTCATGACTTCCTTTATTTGAAATAGTATTATTTTCAATAATATAAATGTTATCAGCATTATTTTTTAACATATGTAAACGATGTGAAATCAGTAAAACTCCAATATCTTCTTTTACTTTTGATAATAAATTAAGGGTAAAACTCTCTGTATTTCTATCCATTGCTGCAGTTGGCTCATCAAGAATTAGAAATTGAGGCTTTTTGTACAAGGCTCTCGCAAATGCAATAAGTTGCTTTTGACCACCAGATAAATTAATGCCTTCTTCACCAAGAATTGTTGCATAACCTTGTGGTAGTTGTGCTATGAATTTTTCAAAACCATAATCTTTACAAAACTGAATTACATTTTCTGGGGTGTCTTCTTCTCCAAGTAGAATATTATCTAACACATTTCCACTAAAAATATGGATGTCTTGCGGAATTACCCCAACTAAACTACGCCAACTATTTGTAGAAATATTTTGTAATTCAGTTTTACCATTAACTAATATTGAACCTTTTTCAAATTGATAAAATTTTTGAAGTACTTGACCTAGTGTACTTTTCCCACTTCCGCTCTCTCCAACAATTGCAATTAACTCTCCTTTTTTCACCGAAATATTAATATCTTTTAATAGTTCTTTTCTACCTGAAAACCGAAAAGAAGCATCTTTTATTTCAAGAGAATTAAAACTTTCAATAGTAAATTCTTCACTTTTTTCTTTTTCAGCTGAAGCAAATTCAAACATTCTATTAAAAGCAATTTTTGCTTCATTAATTGGTATTGCAATTAGTGCAAGATTAGTGATTGATGGGATTAATGACCCTGCAATACCCAGAACTGCCATTAATTCACCTAAAGTCATTATTTCTTGATATACTCTAAGTGAAGCAAACGATAAAACAGAAATTAAGAAAATAACACTCAAAATCCCTGATAATAAAGATAGACGAATATTGATTTTGCTTAAATCAAAAATCTTATTTTGAAAATTCCCATAAATCAATTGATTTACTTTTTTGAAAACTCCTTGTTTATTAAAGTTTTTGATTTCCGAAATACCGTTCATAGTAGAAATATAATTACTTTCGCTATGGGCATAACTTTGCATTACTTCTTTCTGTGCATTAATAATCCGCTTGTTAAAACGGTAAATTAATAAGAAATAGATGGGCAAGATTAACAACGATATAACACCTATTTCCCATGAATAAACAAATAAATATCCAAAAGAAATTAATACAATTAAACTATCAATTACAAAACTGTTTGCAACATATTTAATTACCTTTTGTATTCTATTGGTATCATTTAAACGAGCTACAAGTTCTCCAATTTTACGTGTATCAAAAAAAGGTTTTGGCAAGTGCAATAATGAGTCGTAAAACTTATCAATAATGCGATTGTTAAAATCTTTTGTTTGACGGATTAATAAGAATTCTCTTAAAACGGAAAAACCAACGCGTATTAACAGTAAAAATGCTAATAATCCAATGCCTAATACTAATTTTCGTGTGTTTTGTGAAGGTAAAATATCATCTATCAATTTTTGAGAGAATATTGCCATTGCCATGCCCAATAATGCCACAGCAACACCAATAACAACACTAATACTCAGTAATTGATAATCTTCTTTCAATAAATTCAAAAACCAATCTTTTTTTGATTTTTGGGTATCTATAGATTTTTTAAATTCTTTGGTTGGCGAAAGTGTTAAACAGGTTTTAGATTTCCATATTTTAAGTAGCTCTTCTTTTGTATATGTTACAATTCCCTTTGCAGGGTCACCAATAATAAATCCTCCATTTTCATAACCATAACAAACAACATAATGTTGCAAACGTTCTTCTATGACTACATGCAAAATCAATGGTTCTTTATGGTCAATTAGAGCTTGTATGTGAGCTTCATTGCCTTGGGCATCAAAGCCCAACATATTTGCTGCTTGATATAAACCAAGCAATGTAGTTCCTTGTCGTGTTGTACCACTTAATTCTCTTAACTTTTCAAGAGTACTGTCTCCATCATAGTGCTTTATTACTGATAATAAACAAGCAACCCCACAATCGGTTTGGTCTAATTGAAGTGTTAAGGTTTTGGAGTATTCTTTTTTATTTTTTGACATAGACAAATTAATTACTACGGATAATTTTAGTTTCTTCCCTTTGGGAAGACGGAAGATGGGCAGTTATCTTCTCTACTTTTGTTGCTCCTTTAAATTTTTGAATTAATTTATTTTCGGTATCATAAAGCAATATAAACGGAATACTTTTCGCATCAAATATCTCTGAGAACTCTAGCTTTTTATCTTGTAGAAATAGTACATTTTTTTTTATTTAGTAATTTTTGTTTAGAAGCAAATTCTCTAATAATTTCAATTTCTTCAAATGATACAAAAATAATTTGTGTGTTTTCAAACTCTAATAAATGCTCACTTATTTGCTGAACTTCATGCTGACAAAAATCACACTCCGTATTAAAGTACACAAAGAGTTTATATGTGTTTTTGGTCAATTCTTTTTCTGTAAAAGGAATATCATTCAAAGTGTAAAAAGAAAAGTCAGGAATATTTTTAATACGCTCGGTAACTTCGCTTTTATACTTTATTTTTTTTGTAATGCTAAAGCCTAAATAACCTATAAAACTTATAACTATTAATATGATGACTACTTTTATTTTCTTTTTCATATTATTATTTGTCTAGCATCTATTTATTAATGTAACTTTTTAATAACCATATTACGTCATATTAAGTGTTAAAAACATAACCAATCCCAACCAAATAATAAGACCTGTACCATAACTTACAGCTACAATTTCAAAACTTCTCCAAAACTTGTTTTTTAGTAGTTTCCACAAACCATGTACCAATACAAAAAAGTAACCAACTTCAAACAGGTTAATAGTTTGTAATGGGTAAACTACCCAGGGTTCTAAGGTGTTGATGTCTAAAAAATTAATGAATGACAAAGGATAGTATTGTTGTAAATCTATTAACGTAAAATCTGATCTTAAAAAATAGAAATACCCAAATTTAAACAAACCAACAAATAACAATACAAATTCACCTATTAGTGCAATTCTAAAAAACTGTTTGAATTTTGGACTGGTTGTTTCATTTATATTATATAAAAAGTTACCAACGCTTAAACACATGGCCACCAAACTACTTCTTATAAGTACCAATAATGGTATAATTACATAACCCAACCACGCCCATTTTTCTTGGTTTTGTATAATTTTTTCTACTTGTTGATGTGCAAATTGTTCAGAATAGAAGTTGTAAAGTAGTTCTTCTTCATTAATGTTGTTTTGATATAATAGCAAAGAAACAAAACTCAAAAAAACCAAGAGAGTAAATAAAACCCAATTATTTTTCATATAGATTCAATTAAATAACATAATTCACATATGTTATTTTTAAAATGATAACATTTACTAAATATCAAACCTTTAAGAGATTTTTAAAATTGACAGCAATAGTGATGTTATCATTATGTTTAACAAAATTAAGTAATGAAAATAATAGAGATAAAATTGATGAAAATTTACTCTGTAGAATCTCATTAATTTCAGAACAATATATGCCGCCAATTCAACAAAAACATTTTATAAACCTAATGTTAAAAACAAATAAACTCTGATATTAATAATCAGAGTTTATTTTACTTCCTTCTATTCTGTAAATACAAGTCCAACACAATAAAAATAGACGCTGCAAGTGGTAAAATAATTTTTAGTGAGACTACTTTCTCACTTGTTAATTCTAAAATGATTGATGTTGAACTTAACACCAAAAATAGTATAATTGAAATGACTCTGATTTTCATTTAAAAAATATTTGACCCTATGCACATGTTTCAGCGGCATTTGCCCATGCAACACCAAATGCTAAAAATGCTAAAAGGCCACCACTAGCCACTGAAATACCAGCGGCAACAACCATTCCTGCTAGTGCAATACTGCAAGCATAAGAATCGAGTTCTCCACCCTGAAGACTTTCCATTTGATTTAATTCTAATGTTTTCATAAAAATAAAATTTTAATTATATACTGTACAATAACCATCAATAATAATAACATTCTTAGGCATATAATTTATATAAAAATACCCGCAATTTTTTTATTAACGCTTACAGTTTACGTTGCAACAAATGTGTAGTATATAATTACCATTTTATAATTACAAGTAATAAGTGCGAGCTATAATTAATTTTTGTTAAAAACCTCTCTACTTGGTATTGTGCTAATTGCTCGGAGTAGAAATTATAAAGTAAATCATCTGTGTTTGGAAAGTATTTTGCTAAAAAAATTATGTTTAAAAAAAAGGGTCACTATAAATAGTAACCCAATATTATTGATTTTTCTCATACATTTTTAATGTATTTCATCTTTTTTTAAATAATTATTGTAAGTGAGTATCAAAAACCAAACAGGAAATGTAATCTTCAAGATAAACCAATTCTTCTCTGTTAAATTAATTAAATCAAACATTTTGAGTAAAAAAAGCAATGTAATTATAATGCCAAACGTGATTAAAATTATTTTTTTCAACATAATAGAAAAATGCAATTCGATTATTTAAATGAGTCATCATTCCAAAAAAAAAGAAATAAATATTACCCAAATAAAAAAGCCAAGTATTCCCAAAGAAACACTTAAACCTTTAAAGTCAAAAAACAGATAACCTACAATTTGTCCAATTATAATAATGATTGAAGCAATTAAAATTAAATATTCATAATTTATTTTCCGTTAATATTTAGAATCATAGAAAAAATCAATAATATTAGAACTAAGATGTTATTAATATGGTTATCTCCACCATTAAAAATCATATATATAATAAAAATTACTGCTAATAAGATTATCAAAAGTGATAGTTGTTTTAAAATTTTATTGTTATTCAATTTTTTACATTTTAAAATTTTCAGCATTATGCTGAAAATTTTATACTATTTAAACTTTTAATTATTAATTACAAGCACCTTGATTACTGATTGCCCCCCATAGTCCAGACGCACCCCATAGTAATACCCCTCCAAGACCTGCTGTACCAACAGCCAAAACAACTCCAGCCGCAACAACAAAACCCATTGTTACCCATGCTGATGTACAATCATCCATCGTTCCACCTTGGAGATTTTCCATTTGATTTAGTTCCAATTTTTTCATAAAAATATAGTTTTAATTATATGCTGTATAATCATCATCAATAATAATAACATTCTTAGGCATATAATTTATATAAAAATACCCGCAATTTTTTTATTAACGCTTACAGTTTACGTTGCAACAAATGTGTAGTATATAATTACCATTTTATAATTA
>JAQRMW010000054.1 GCA_028599075.1 Urechidicola sp.
GTTCTTTTTACATTTAAAGGAATGTGAATATCGTTATAATTATAGAAATAAAAATTTGTATATTAGCACCCTAAAATTAATCAAAGATAACCCTCTTAAGTTATCTTGAACCTATTTTTTTATTAATTACAAAAGAGTGAAGGTAACCTGCACTTAAAACAAAACTCAAAGTATTTAACTTCTGATTGGTTGCATTGTTTACTAACCTATTATAGCTATATGACAAACTAGGTATAAACGTACCTGCACTTTTTCGTTGAATTTCAGTCTGAGTTGTTATTGCTTTGATAGAATAATTTTCATTAAATCGAAAACGGGTAACTCCTTTGTAGATGTAGGTTTTTAATTCATCCAATATTAAGTAATCTGTCGGATAATCATCAGGAACAGGGAAATCTGGAGAATAAAACCCTTTGGTTTGAGAATATGACAAGGTCTGAATCCATTTTTTAATGTAAAAATCGGTTTCCATTTTAAACACTTTTGTCTTCCCTTTATTCTCTTGATCAAAATTGGTAAACAAATGTGGGGAAAAGCCTAATTTAAATGAAATGAATCGATAATGGACAGATAGCTCTGTTCTATAATCTATATTGGGTTTGATTTTAAATTCGATACCATTCTCATTAGCCGTGAATGTTTCAATATCATTATCAACATCAACTTTTACACTTAATTGTTCATTCATATACTCAATGTATATAGTATCTAAAGCATCGTTTTTTTCTTGAGCCAAAATTAGTGTTGGAAAACAAATCAAAAAGAGAAGGCATATTTTTATCATGTATCAAAGTTAATAAATATTTGATGGAAATAATAAGAAAACGTATCTTGCCTTAATAATCACTTCAATGAAATCCTCTACACTTAAAGAACTTAAAACAGAATTACAGCATCGCTCACAAAGTGAATTGTTGGAGCTGTGTTTGCGATTAGGAAGATTTAAAAAGGAAAATAAGGAATTGCTTACTTATTTATTATTTGAGGCTAGTAATGAAAGTCGATATATTGAATCTGTAAAAGAATATATGGATGTTGAGTTTGAAAACATCAACACCAAAAGTTATTTTTTCATCAGAAAAAGTATGCGAAAAATTTTAACCAATACAAAAAAGTTTATTCGTTACTCCAAACAAAAAGAAACAGAAGTTGAGATCTTACTTTATTACTGTAAAAAGCTTAAGGATTTTAATCCATCCATAAGAAGGAGTGTACGCTTATTAAACATTTACAATCGTCAATTAATACTCATCAAAAAAATAGTGGCTACGATGCACGAAGATTTGCAATATGATTATCAAAGTGAGATTGATAAATTGGAATTTTAGTTGATAGGTATTGGGGTTTGTTTTTTGTAATTTGAAATTTTCGGAATATAGAGTCTTTTTTCTTTTCTCTTTTTTCTAACTTCTTATAAGTACCTTTGCACAAAATAAAATCATTTATGCACTTTAGCGAATTACCTTTAAATAAAACCATTTTAAAAGCAATCACATTAAAGGGGTATGATGCTCCAACACCCATTCAAGAGAAAACAATTCCATTGGTTCTCGATAATAAAGATGTTATTGCTTCTGCTCAAACAGGAACAGGTAAAACAGCTGCTTTTGCATTGCCAATTATTGAAAAATTAATTTGGCATCAAGATTCAAAGAAGAAATCGAAAAAGATTAGATGTTTGGTGGTGAGTCCTACACGCGAATTAGCAATTCAAATTCAAGACGATTTTAAAACCTACGCAAAATATACCAACTTAAGAACTGCTGTAGTTTTTGGTGGAGCATCCATCGAGCCACAAAAAGATGTGATAAATAAAGGAGTAGATATTTTAATTGCGACTCCGGGGAGGTTGTTAGACTTACGAAAACAAGAAATTATTAACTTGAGTTATATTCAAACTTTGGTATTAGACGAAGCCGATTTAATGTTGGATATGGGTTTTATTGACGATGTAAAAAAGATTGTAAAACTTTGTCCAAAGAATCGACAGATTCTTTTATTCTCTGCAACGATGCCAAAAAAAGTTGTTCAGTTGGCAGGAACAGTTTTAAATAATCCAGAAAAAATTGAGATTGCAGCAACATCATCCGCAGCAAAAAATGTGATTCAGGAATTGTATTATGTTCCAAAACCTAAAAAAATGGAGCTATGTTTACATCTTTTAAGAAATACGATTAAAGGAAGTATACTAATTTTTAGACGCACCAAATTTGGTGTTGATAAATTAGAAAAATCGCTGACAAGAAATGGTTATAAAGTGGCTACGCTGCATGGAGATAAGACTCAAAGTGCACGTCAAGAGGCATTGAATAAATTTAAAAAAGGAGATGTCAATATTTTAATTGCTACAGATGTTGCAGCTAGGGGAATTGATATTTCGGACTTAGATGCGGTCATCAATTTTGATTTACCTAACATTCCAGAAACCTATGTACATCGTATTGGTAGAACGGGTAGAGCAGGTAAATCTGGTCATTCTTATTCTTTTTGTGGAGCTGATGAGTTGAACTATGTAAAAAGTATTCAGCAATTAATTCAGCAACAAATAACTTTAATAGAAGATCACCCTTATCCTTTAGATAAAAATACAAAAGCGGTTAATCATAAGAGTGCTTACCAAAAAAGCGCAAATACTAAACCAGGAAAAAAGAAAGGGCGTAAATCTGCCAATTCTAGAAAAAATAAAAAAAGGTGGTATTAATTTAACAGTATCGGTTTTTGATTATTTAGCTTGAGTTTGTACTTTTACTCAAAATCAAAAACCATGAAACTTACCTTTACAATCCTACTCACCGTTTTAATTATTAGTTGTACTTCAGAGGATAAAACAATCTCAATGTCTGATACTAATCCATTTAATGTTAAACTAAACCAACCAATTGATTATGCCAATGTTACTGGAGATGCTGTTGATGAATATATTAATGTGTCTATTGAGCATGCAAAATTAGGAGTTGACGAGATTAAAAATCAAAAGGAGTTAACTTTTGAAAACACATTTACAGCTTTTGATAAAGTTTTGAATAATACTAGTAAAGCCTATAGCAATGCTCATATGATGTTTTGGACTTCTGCTGATTCAATTGTGAGAGCTAGAGGTTTAGAAGGTTATCAAAAAATGATTCCTTTGTTTACCGAATTCTATTCTGACAAAGAATTATTCAATCAGTTTAAAAAATTCTCTGAGTCTGAAGACTATCAAAAATTAGTTGGACACAGAAAAATATTGGTTGATGATACTTTAAAGGGATTTGAAGAATCTGGTGTTAATTTGAATGAAGAAGATTTAAAAAAATACAAAAAATTAAATGAAGAAGTAAGTGAATTGACTTCTCAATATTCTACCAACATGAATACTGCAACTCTTTCTGTTATTGTTGATGAGAAAGGAGCAGAAGGTTTACCAGAAAGTTTTAAGGACAAATACAAAATAGAAGACGGAACCTATGAAATTCCGATAATGAATTCTACTAGAGGCCCTGTTATGAGTAATGCGAAAAGCGAAGCGACAAGAAAAGAGTTTACAACCAAATACGCTAATCGTGGTGCTGAAAAAAACTTGGTAATTTTAGATTCATTGGTAAGCAAGCGTTATCAGATTGGGCAGGTTATGGGGTATAAATCCTATGCAGCGTATAATGTAAATTCTAAAATGGCGAAGACTCCAGAAATAGTTTGGAGCTTTATTAATGATCTAATTGGGCGTTCAAAAGAAAAAGCCATTGCCGATCATGAAGTATTAAAAGTAGCGAGGAATAAAGAATTAAATATTCAAAGTGATGCTCCTGTAAATCCTTGGGATATTAGCTATTACAACAATCAAATTTTAAAAAACAAATACAAAGTTGATGGTGAAAAGGTAAGAGAATACTTGCCTATGAAAGAATCTATCGAGGGCATGTTAGCTATGTATCAACAATTACTTGGGTTTGAATTTAAGAAAGTTGAAAATCCATCAGTTTGGCACGAAGAAGTTGAAATGTATCAGGTGTATGAAGGAGAAAAATTTAGAGGGGTTTTCTATTTAGACTTATTTCCAAGACCAAATAAAGAATCTTGGTTTTATGGTGTTGGTTTAACAGAAGGACGATTGACAAAAGAGGGCTATGAAGTACCGGTTAAAATGTTGTTGGGTAATTTTACTAGAGCCACTGATAAACTTCCTTCATTATTGAGCTATGGTGAGTTAAATACACTCTTTCACGAATTTGGACATATTATGGATGGAGTTTCTTACGAAGGAGAATTCTCGTCACAAGCTGGTTCTAAAAGGGATTTTGCTGAAGCGATGTCGCAGATATTTGAAAATTGGATTGCTGATTATGATATTTTAAGCTCATTTGCTAGACACTACGAAACAGGTGAAGTTTTTCCAAAAGAATTGTTTGACAATATGAAGGATGCTAAAAATTTATCCTCTGGTATGGGAGCACAAAGAAGTTTAAGGTCTTGTTTGTACGATTTAAATTTATATGATAAATACGACCCAAAAGTAGGGTTAGATACAGATGAACTATGGAGGCAAATAGATAAAGAAATGGGTGTAATACCAAGATATATTGAAGGGACGCATCCACAAGGAAGTTGGATTCATATCAATACGCACCCTGTATATTATTATGGCTATTTATGGTCTGAGGTTTATGCTCAAGATATGTTTACCGAATTTGAGAAAAATGGATTGCTTGATTCTGAAACCGGAATTCGTTACCGAAAATTAATTTTAGCTAATGGAATCCAACGTGATATTGTTGAGGCAGTTGAAGAATTTTTAGGAAGACCATCAAACAATAAAGCCTACGTTAAAAGCTTAGGTTTATAATAATTTATATATTTAGCATCTAAACCTAAACCCCAACTTATTATGAGCTTTTTAAAACTTAACTTCATCCCACTAAACAAAGATCTCGGATTATTATTGGTACGTATCGTTCTTGGTGCTACTATGATTTATGCGCACGGTTGGAATAAATTAATCAACTTTGATACGAAATTTCACACTTTTCCTGATATAATTGGTATTGGAAACGAGGCTAGTTACCTCTTAGTTACTTATTTTGAAACCGTCGGGTCGCTCTTTGTAATCTTAGGGTTGTATGCAAGGTTGAACGCTGTTGGTATGGCAATAGTCATGTTTGTAGGTTTTTTCTTTGTACATAATCTACATGTGACAGGAAGCAATTCTGGTGAGCTAGCATTAATTTACGGTATCGGATTTTTAATCATCTTTTTAAACGGAGCTGGTAAATACTCCATCGATAGGAAAACAGGAGTGCGCTCTTAAGAGAAACACCAAAATCCAAATAGCAAAACACAACTTATGTAAAACTCTGAGAGTTCTCAGTGTATCTATGTGGAATACTATTCCAAAAAAATCAGTATTAAATGAACAAATTTTTCAAGGCATTTAAATTGATATTATATTTTTCACAACTAGCAACTAGCAACTAGCAACTAGCAACTAGCAACTAGCAACTAGCAACTAGCAACTCAAAACTCGTAATACCTTGGCACAACAATTGTCCTTAACTCATAGAATAAATGTCGATTGATTATTAAACAGTCAGAGTCTCAGAAAACTAAGAGAATAAGCGTATTTTTGCTCTTTGTAAGTATGCTGATGATAATGACAAAATGACCCTATAGAAACTATGAGCGATTCAAAATTTATAAAACTTGACAATATGTCATTTCAACAAATGTTTGATGGTGATTCAGAACTAATTCCGTTGATGACACCAGAAGATGAAGATGCAATAAATAAAGAAGATATTCCTACAGAGTTACCAATTTTACCTTTAAGAAATACCGTATTATTTCCGGGAGTTGTAATTCCGATTACAGCAGGTCGTGATAAATCAATTCAGTTGATTAAAGAAGCCAATAATGGCAATAAAATTATTGGTGTTGTAGCACAAAAAAATGAAGAGGTAGAGAACCCATCTATAGATGATATTCATAAAGTAGGTACTGTTGCACGTATTTTAAAAATGCTAAAAATGCCTGATGGTAACACTACTGTAATTATTCAAGGAACAAAACGTTTCGAAATTAGTGAAATTACACAAGAAGAGCCTTATCTAAAAGCGAGCACAAAACCTGTGGTAGAAGATCGTTCGCAATTAGATAACCCAGAATTTGAAGCAATTATTGATTCTATAAAATCAATGGCATTAAAGATTATTAAGATTAATCCAAGTTTACCTTCTGAAGCTTCTTTTGCGATAAAAAATATTGAAAGCAATCCTTTTTTGGTGAATTTTGTTTCTTCAAATATGAACCTTTCTGTTGATGATAAACAGCAATTATTAGACATCAATGATTTAAATGAAAGAGCTTTATTGACCTTGAAATTTATGACCAAAGAAATGCAAAAGTTAGAATTGCGTCATGATATCCAGTCAAAAACGCGTTCTGATATGGATCAGCAACAACGAGAATATTATTTAAATCAGCAGTTAAAAACGATTCAAGAAGAATTAGGTGGTGTTTCTTATGAAGAAGAGTTAGAGGAGATGCGCGAGAAAGCCACTAAGAAAAAATGGTCTAAAGAAATTTCAGAGAAGTTCCACAAAGAATTAGGAAGATTACAAAGAATGAATCCGCAAGTTGCTGAATATTCTGTACAGCGTAATTATTTAGACTTATTACTCGAATTACCTTGGAATGAATATTCTGAAGATTTATTCGACTTAAAACGTGCACAAAAAATTCTAGATAGAGATCACTTTGGATTGGAAAAAGTGAAAGAAAGAATCATAGAACATTTGGCAGTCCTTAAATTAAAAGGAGATATGAAATCGCCAATTATTTGCTTGTATGGACCTCCGGGAGTTGGAAAAACATCTTTGGGAAAATCGATTGCAGAATCATTGGGTAGAGAATATGTGAGAATGTCATTAGGC
Organism: Urechidicola sp.; assembly: GCA_028599075.1. Classification (GTDB taxonomy): domain Bacteria; phylum Bacteroidota; class Bacteroidia; order Flavobacteriales; family Flavobacteriaceae; genus Urechidicola. The sequence goes on from JAQRMW010000054.1 coordinate 6,906, forward strand.
GGATTACGTGATGAAGCTGAAATTAGAGGGCATCGTAAAACATATATTGGTGCAATGCCAGGGCGTGTGTTGCAAAGCTTAAAAAAAGCGGGGAAATCAAACCCAGTTTTTGTTTTAGATGAAATTGATAAATTGGCTTCTAGCTCTCATAATGGTGACCCATCATCAGCCATGTTAGAGGTTTTAGATCCTGAGCAAAATTCTGATTTTTATGACAATTATTTAGAGACTGGTTACGATCTTTCAAAAATATTGTTTGTAGCTACAGCTAACAGTTTATCTACAATCCCATGGGCATTGAGAGATAGAATGGAAATCATCAACGTTAGTGGATATACGATTGAAGAAAAGGTAGAAATTGCCAAAAGACATTTGTTGCCAAAGCAATTAAAAGAACACGGATTAACAACTAAAGATATCCAAATTAAAAAAGCACAATTAGAAAAAATTGTAGAAGGATATACACGTGAATCTGGAGTTCGTGGACTAGACAAGCAAATTGCAAAGGTGGTGCGTTTCGGTGCAAAATCTATTGCTATGGAAGAAGAATACAACACCTTGATTTCTTCTGAGGATGTTGAAAAAATATTGGGAGTATCACATTTAGAGCGTGATAAATACGAAAACAATAATGTAGCTGGTGTTGTTACAGGATTAGCATGGACTAGGGTAGGAGGAGATATTTTATTTATCGAATCTATTATATCAAAAGGAAAAGGTTTGTCAATCACAGGAAATCTAGGAACCGTGATGAAAGAATCTGCTACCATTGCGATGGAGTATATCAAAGCCCATGCAGCATCATTCGGTATCAATGAAAAAACATTGGCAGAAAACAAAGTGCATATTCACGTACCAGAGGGTGCAACTCCAAAAGATGGTCCTAGTGCGGGTATTACCATGTTAACTTCATTAGTTTCGGTATTTACCCAACGAAAAGTAAAATCTAAATTAGCGATGTCTGGTGAGATCACATTGAGAGGAAAAGTTTTACCTGTTGGTGGAATCAAAGAAAAAATATTGGCGGCAAAAAGAGCAAATATTAAAGAAATTATTTTGTGTGCTGACAATAAAAAAGATGTTGATGAAATTAATCAGCGTTATTTAAAAGGAGTAACCTTTCATTATGTAAAAGAAATGAAAGAGGTGTTGGATATTGCTTTGACTAAGCAAAAAGTAAAAGGAGCAAAGAGAATTTAGTTTTCAGTTTACAGTCTCGGTAGGCATATTTAGAATCTGCTAACTGAGACTGCAAGCTGTTTACTGATTTACCTCTTCACATTCTTCTCATACAAATCTATCCATTCTTGCATGGTAATTTTTTGCATAAGCTCTGCGATTAGTTCAAACGGAATTTCTTCTGGTTTTTTAAATCGGATACAGCTTTTACCCATATCTAATTTTCGTTTGCAATGTTTTGGATATTCCGCAACAAACCAATCTAATATTTCTGGGTTTGCATATATTCCCATGTGATATAAGGCAATAAAATTCTTTTGTGAGGCAATGTTTGCAAAAGGTAAGGGGAGGTCTGTATCGCAATGGTACCCTGCAGGGTAAGTGCTCTTTGGGACTACATAACCTATCATTCCATAACTCATAGTTTCTTCAAACCCTTTAGGAATGTTGTCTAAGATTGTTTGACGCAATTTGTTAAAATATGGAATACGATCTTCAGGGATTTTAGAAATATATTCGTCTGGGTTATTAGCTGGTATGTTCATGATTATTGTTTTATCAACTGTTTATATACAGTGCCTTGATTTGTTTCTATTTTGACAAAATGTAACCCTGTTGCTAAACTTTCGATATTTATATTTTCAGATTGTTGATTATTTAAAACCAATTGCCCTAATATATTATAAATACTTATATTCTCAATCAAAATTTCACTAGAATTTTTTATTTGAAAACTATTAGCTGCTGGGTTGGGGTATATAGTAAGTTTTGATTCTAAATAATTAGTGTCAACAATTCCTAAACTAACGGTGTTGTTTCTTGAGATAAGATGTGTATCAGGATCAAATTGGATAGTATCAACAGTAAATGTAACATTTACATTAAAACTTTCACCATCAATAGTATTGTCTAATAGTGTGTCTAAAATTTCTCCTCCAACACCAACAATTCTAATCGGAATTAGTGCTTCAAAATAACTCACCGATGCATGACTCTGGACTTGGTTAACTAGCAAAGATATTTGAGTTGGGCTTGTTTGACTCCACTCAACATTATAACTAGGGTATCCTTCATCATATATCCAATCGTTAAAAAACTCGGTCAAGCTTTGCCCACTAGCACTTTCCATATGTGTTATGAAATCTGGAGTTTTAACGTAATTATAAGCAAATTGAGGATCGCTTAAGTAATTTTTAATTCCCTGAAAAAAATCTGTATCACCAACTTTATTACGTAACATATGTAAAACCATTGAAGGTTTGTCATAGCTAAACCTACTGCTAAAAATTCTGCTTACACTTGTTGTGTCACTATCGTGAAGATATACATGGCCAGATGTCTGCGCAGTAATGTTATTTACCTTTCCTTGTCTCCAAGTTAAAAAATCTGGTTCTCCATCTAAATTTTTAATAGTTAAGCCAGATAAATAAGTAGCAAAGCCTTCATTTAACCAAATGTCTTTCCAGCTACCGCATGTCACTTTATTTCCAAACCATTGATGGGCGAGTTCATGTGCAACCAGTCCTCTATTAAAATTATTCATAAAAGAAACTGTAGTATGCTCCATACCACCACCCCAACCAAATTGAGCATGTCCGTATTTTTCATTTGCAAAAGGATACTCTTCAAATAAATTTGTAAATAACTCCATAATATCTACAGTTACACCTGTTTGGGTTTGTGCTGTAGTTAAATTTTCTGGGTATACATAGTTTACAACATCAAACGGATTTCCATTATTAGGAACTGTATGTGAGTAGACTTCATAATTAGTAACAGCAATTGCAATTAGGTAGGCAGGAATAGGGTATTGGTGTTTAAAATTTGTTGTTTTGTCACTTCCATTAACAACTTGACTTTGTTCTAGTCCATTGCTAACTGCAATATACTCTTCTGCACTAGGATTAAATTGCGGAGTTGTAATATATACATCGATACTATCAATCTTATCATTTAAGTCTTGCTTACACGGCCACCAACCTTTTGCACCATATGGTTCTGAAAGTGTCCAAATAACAGGGTCTCCATTATGAGTTGTTTGTTCAAATGAACCAAAACCAGAACTAATAGGGTTACCCGAATAATTGATGGTTAGAGAGTCTAGCACTCCGGTATTTTGTGTGGTTGGAAGCGTAATTACGACTTCATCATTTGCATTTTGAGTAAAAGCTAATGATGCGCCTCGTTGATTAACATCAGCAACAATCATATTATCGGTTAGCTCAAATGTAATTTGGGTTAAATTTTCTTTTGCTTCAAAATAAGTAGTTGTACTCCCAGAAATACTTGCAATATTTGGGTCTAAAGTAAATTCTAATCGATGGTATTTTACATCATAATTACCTGTGTTAACATTTTGATTTTCTACACCTCGTAATGTTTTTAAAGCTGATTTTGTCTCAGACTCGATGATTGATGCTTGTATGTCTTTTTGTTCTTGTGCGATTCCTATCATAGTAACTGATAGAAATAAAATTAATATAGAATTTTTCATGGCGGTTGAGGTTAATAGCCAACTATTCTTTAAAATAGTTTGATGCAATTTTACCATGCTAAGTTAAGGAAATATTACCTAATAGTTCTACGACTTTCCTCTTTAGGCTTATTTAAAAAAAACTCTTTGACTTTTTCCAATTTTGAAGCTATTTGAATAATTCTTTCGAATTCTCCTAATACCGAACTATTTGAATAATTCTTTCGAATTCTCCCAATGGACATCCATTTCAGTAAGTGACATGTCAGACAGCTCTTTGCCTTCTTTTTTTGCAGCTTCTTCTAAGAACTGGAATCGTTTTATAAATTTCTTATTGGTGCGTTCTAACGCATTTTCTGGATTTACCTTGATGAACCTTGCGTAGTTAATCATAGAAAACAGCACATCGCCGAATTCAGATTCAATAGCATCGGGGTTGTCATTTTTTATTTCGGTGTTGAGCTCAGATAATTCTTCTTGCACTTTTTCCCAAACTTGCTCTGGATGTTCCCAGTCAAAACCAACCCCAGCAACTTTATCCTGAATTCGATTTGCTTTTACCATGGCAGGTAAGGATTTTGGAACACCTTCTAAAACAGATTTCTTGCCTTCTTTTAGTTTTAATTTTTCCCAATTTTGTTTTACCTCCTCTTCATCTTTCACTTCAACATTACCGTAGATGTGAGGGTGACGGTGAATCAGTTTTTCTGAAATACTTTCGGCAACATCGGCAATATCAAAATCATTGGTTTCAGAACCAATTTTGGCGTAGAAAAAAATATGAAGTAATAAATCTCCTAATTCTTTTTTAACCTCTTCAAGGTCGTTATCAAGAATGGCATCACCCAACTCATAAGTTTCTTCGATAGTGAGGTGACGTAAAGATTCTAGGGTTTGCTTTTTGTCCCAAGGACATTTGAGGCGCAACTCATCCATGATGGTCAATAACCGGTCAATGGCTGCTAATTGTTGCGCTCTAGAATTCATTATGCTTCTGCTTCAGTATCTTCGTCTTCTTTGATAGTAGTAAAATCAAAGCTGCTTTTTACCAATAAATTATACCATTGTAGTACCTTTTTGATGTTTGATGTGTAAACACGCTCATCATCATAATCGGGTAGTATTTCTTGAAAATAGGCAACCAATTTATTAGCAGACTCTTTGTGGCTGATGCATTCTTTACCTTCTTCTTTCTCTGCAATCGCTTTAAAAACTAACTTTAAAGGAACTTCTTCTTCATAGGTGTAAATTGCAATATTGTCTAAAACACTTACGTTGTGCATCGTATTGATTGGGAATCTTTTTTGATCAATTAACGATTCAACAATAATGCTGTTTTTTGTTTGAGAGATAATTTTAAACAAACCTGGTTTGCCAGTAACTGATATAATTTCTTCTAAGGTCATTGTATTATTTTTTCTTTTTTTTGTAAAATTTCATTCTGTAATCAGGACTAATTTTTCCTTTGGATATGTTGTCTAGCTTCTTTTTGATCAATCTCTTTTTGAGAGATGATAGTTTGTCAGTAAACAAAATCCCTTCAATATGATCATATTCATGTTGCACTACTCTTGCCGCAATGCCTGTTAAAGTTTCAGTTTGTTTTTCAAAATTTGCATTGAGATATTCAATCGTTACTGTATCATTTCTAAAAACGTCTTCTCTAACTTCAGGTATGCTTAAGCAACCCTCGTTAAATGCCCACTCATCACCAGTTTCATCTAAAATTTTTGGATTGATAAAAACCCTGTCAAAGTCAGCTAAAAATTGTTGCTCCTCTTTTTCTAAATCCTCATCCTCGGCAAAAGGAGAAGTGTCAACTAAAAACAAACGAATCGCTTTTCCAACTTGTGGAGCTGCTAATCCAACTCCATGAGCATTATCCATAGTTTCTCGCATATTAATAAGGAGCTCTTCTAAATTAGGATAATCCTTATCAATTTCAACGCCAACTTTTCTTAAAACGGGGTCACCATAAGCGATAATTGGTAAAATCATTTTTATAATTTTTAACAAGTGCAAAAGTAATACAATCAAAACAAATTTTAGTAGTTTTGGCTTACTATTGATTGATTCATGAATTGGAAAAATTATTGGAATACGAATGTTGAAGAAAAAGGATCTGATGTTTTTGGGCAAGTGCAGCGCAAAGATTTGAGAACTACACTGATGTCTGTAAATCATATCACAAGGGTATTGGATATACAACGTTCTGATACTATTTTAGATGTTTGTTGTGGTAATGGTATCATCACACAAAAAATTGCCAAAAAATGTGATTCGATAGTAGGGGTTGATCAATCAGAAAATTTACTTTATGTAGCTAAGCGAGATTTTAAAGAAATGAATTGTTTGTATATGAATTGCTCTGCATTAGAAATGAGTCAATATGTAAAACCACACTCTTTTGATAAAATCTATTTACAATTTTCACTTCAATATTTTGATAAGCGTAATGAAGGGCAAAATGTAATTGCCGAAATGTTAAAGTGTTTAAAACCCAATGGCAAAATTTTTATTGGTGATATTACTGATTATAAAAGAAAACATAAGTTGTATGATACGCCACTGAAAAAGGCTTTTTATTACAAGCATTTGTTACAGGGTAAAAGTGGTATGGGAAAGTTTTGGAAGGAAGAAGAACTCAATAGTATTTGTAAAACATTGGGAGTAAAAGGAACTTATATGGAGCAAACCAATGAGTTACCTTATGCACATTATAGGTTTGATTATTTAATAGAGAATTAGCTTAAATCCTTAATTTGTTCTCGATACAATTTTTTATTAAAAATTACTCGAACTGACGTAACTATTGTCCTAAAAAATAATTTATAGATTTATCTGACTCATATAAGTTTGTAATATAATAGTAGCACTAATTTCATCAACTAAGCCTTTATTTTGTCGTTGTTTTTTATTGAGCCCACTATCAATCATAGTTTGAAAAGCCATTTTTGAGGTAAAGCGCTCATCAACTCTTTTTATCGGAATTTTTGGAAACTTATTTTCTAGCTTTTTTATAAATGGTAATATCAACGCTTCACTCTCACTCGCCAGATTATTCATTTGTTTGGGTTCGCCAACAACAAATAGTTCTACATTTTCATTTGCCAAGTAGTTATCTAAAAATTTAAAAAGTTCTTTAGTATTTACTGTTGTTAGACCAGATGCTATGATTTGCAGTTCATCAGTTACAGCGATTCCTGTTCTTATTTTTCCAAAATCGAGAGCTAAAATACGAGGCATAAAATTATATTTAAAATACTTAATCCTTTTGTCAATTCGACTGAATTTCAATACGATAGTAATTGAAATTAGTATCGAGAATAAATTGTGATAAGTTCTCGATACTATTTTTCTTCATTTTATTGCGAAAAACTACTCGAACTGACGATCATTATATTTAATCTAACATACTATTAAGTATATTTAATGCAAAAATACACAA
>JAQRMW010000055.1 GCA_028599075.1 Urechidicola sp.
AGCTTTAAAATTTGTCTAAATTTCTTCTCAGAAATTCGGGAACGGAAAATATACTTGTTCTTCATTGTTTCTCAATAATTTACAAAGATATAAATTTCCCTAAACTATCTTGAACCAAATTTAATACACTGTTCACTTTATTATTTTACCTAAGTTTTTAACATAGTATTGATAAGATTATTATGGTTATCATCTTAAAACTTTTTAAATTTGATGCTTAAAATATTCTCATGAAACGAGCATGCAAAATCTTTATCACAAAAAGGGATAACAAATTGCGAACAGCATGCGACCTTTAAAAAGAAATAAATATATACACATGAAACGAGCATAAAAAATGTTTATCACCTTAGGCGGTGACTAATAGCGAACAGCATGTGACCGATTTAATAAAATAATATAAACACATGAAAAAACAATTAATAGAATGCGTACCTAATATTAGTGAAGGACGTGATTTAGATAAAATTAATACCATAGCCAATATTGTTGAAACTGTTGAAGGTATTAAGTTATTAGATGTCGATCCGGGTGCAGCGACTAACCGAACTGTGATCACATTTGTAGGCGAACCCGAACAAGTCATTCAAGCTGCTTTTAAATTGATTCAAAAAGCTGCTGAATTAATTGATATGAGTAAACACTCAGGTGAGCATCCTCGTTTTGGAGCTACTGATGTCTGTCCACTTGTTCCTATCTCGGGAATTTCGTTGAATGAAACTGCAGTTTATGCACATAAACTAGGAGAACGTGTCGGGAAAGAATTAGGAATTCCAGGTTATTTTTATGAGAATGCTGCAAAAACAGAAATCCGTAAAAATCTGGCTAGTTGTAGATCGGGTGAATATGAAGGCTTAAAAGAAAAGTTGGGTAATAAAGATTGGAAACCTGATTTTGGTCCTACTGAATTCAATGCTAATGTGGCAAAGTCTGGAGCAACAGCTATTTCGGCACGTGACTTTTTGATTGCTTATAATGTCAATTTAAATACTACTTCTACAAGACGCGCTAATGCTATTGCATTTGATATTCGCGAAGCAGGTAGGGTAAAACGAGAAGGGAATCCTGCAACTGGTAAAAAAGTGTTAGATACCAATGGTGAGCCTGTTCGTATCCCCGGAAAATTAAAAGCAGTAAAAGGAATTGGTTGGTATATTGACGAATACGGAATTGCTCAGATTTCTTATAACCTTACAAACATCAGCATAACATCAATGCATATTGCTTTTGACGAAACGGTAAAATCTGCTATTAATCGCGGATTAAGAGTTACTGGTTCAGAACTTATTGGCTTAATTCCGTTACAAGCCATGTTAGATGCAGGTGATTATTTTCTTAAAAAACAAGAACGTTCTTTAGGAATATCAGATGCCGAAAAGATAAAAATTGTTATAAAATCTTTAGGACTGGATGATTTAAAACCATTTAATCCTCAGGAAAAAATTATTGAATATGTAATGAAGGATACTGATAAAAAGCAGTTAGTTGATTTATCAGTAAGTGAATTTACTGAAGAAACTGCTGGTGAATCTATGGCTCCGGGGGGAGGATCAATCTCAGCCTATGTTGGTGCTTTGGGCGTTTCTTTAGGCACGATGGTTGCTAACCTATCTGCTCACAAAGCAGGATGGGATGATAAATGGGAATTTTATTCAGAATGGGCAGTTAAAGGACAAGCCTATAAAAACAGATTACTTTATTTGGTTGATGAAGACACCAATGCATTTAATAAAATTATTGATGGTTTTAGAATGCCCAAAGGAACGGATGAAGAAAAACAAATCAGACAACAAGCGATTCAGGATGCCACAAAATACGCAACTGAAATTCCGTTTCAAGTGATGGAAACTGCCTATAAATCTACCGAGGTGATGCAAGCCATGTTAAAAGATGGATTACAGAGTTCTTTGTCTGATACCGCTGTTGGCGTATTATGTGCAAAAACTGCGGTGACTGGCGCCTATTTTAATGTTCGTATTAATGCAAAGGATATTAAAGATAGAGTGTATGCCGATGATATTATTGCCAAGGCAGATAAAGTATATCAGGCTATGCTTAAAATTGAAAAAGACACCATTAGATTTATAGATAGTAAGATGTAAAAGAAGACCTAAGACCGCCCCGATAATTCGGGGCTGTTAGATTTAAGATGAAAGACTTGTTTTAGTTGATTGAAAGTTAATTGTCTCAAAAAAATCAGTAAAGTCATACTCATCTATGTTATCTCAGTTCTAATCTTTAATGTAAAATATATACCTATGAGTTGTACTCATTGCTGCGGTGCAGATAAATTGTTTGATGATAAAAGTGCCAAAAAGGATTTAAAGCGATATCTTAAAAGAGGTCCTAAAAAACCAACTCGTTTATTAGTAGAGGCACTAAAAAAACAAAACTTACAAGAGAAATCGTTACTAGATATTGGTGGTGGCATTGGACCTATTCCATTAGAATTGATTCCTGAAGGGATAACTAAAGTTACTGATATAGATTCATCTGCAAGTTATATCAATATTGCAGAATCAGAAGCTATAAAAAGAGGATACAAAGATATTATTCAATACCAATTTGGTGATTTTGTTGATCAAAGCAAACAAATAGAGATACATGATATTGTGACTTTAGATAAAGTTATTTGCTGTTATCCGCATGTTGATGATTTGTTGAAGTCGTCATTGTCAAAAGCAAAAAAATATTATGGAATTGTTTATCCACAAACAAATTGGCTATCAAGCTTATGGGCTAAATCAATTAATTTAGGTATGTGGATTAAGAAAAATCCGTTTAGAACTTTTATTCACCCAACAAAGTTAGTTGATAGCACTATTCTAAATGCTGGATTTAAAAAAGTATCTAGCATTAATTATTTTTTGTCTTGGCAAATTCATTTGTATGAAAAAATTTAATAAAAGTCATGAAAGAAAAGCTAAGAATTATTCCATTTAAAAAGCAGCATACCAAAGAATTTCACGATTTAAACATTGCATGGTTAGAAAAGTATTTTTATGTTGAAGACCATGACCGAGAGGTACTAGAAAATCCTCAATCCTATATTATTGATAATGGTGGTTTTATTTTTATGGTCGAATATCAAAATGAGTTTGTCGGAACTGTTGCTTTAATAAATGAAAAGGAGGGGTTTGAATTGAGTAAAATGGCTGTAGACCCGAAATACCAAGGATTAAAATTTGGACAACAATTAATGTCTTACTGCATCAACTTTGCTAAAGAAAAAAAATGGAAAAAGCTACTACTCTACTCAAATAGGAGTTTAGAAAATGCCATTTATATTTATAGAAAATTTGGTTTTATAGAAGTCCCCGTAGTTGGGTCTCCTTATTCTAGAGGAGATATTAAAATGATTTTAGATTTAAAATCACATAAAAAAAGCGAAAGAGTTTAACCTTTCGCTTTTTTAGGACTAGTCAACTATTTTTAAAATCGGTAAGCAGCTCCCATTTGAAAATGACTGAATTTAACTTCAACGAAGTCTGTATTACTATAATCAGTCAAACCATAATCATACCTAGCCTCTAGTTTAAAGTTTTCAAATATTTCATACGAAGCTCCAATATCCAAACCAAATCCAAAAGAATCTAATGTAGATGGTGTATCTACTAACAAAGTAACATTAGGCCCTGCATAACCTTTAAAACCTTCAAAGAATTCATAATTTAACAACACTGGTGCTTGAAACATTTTCCAATCAGAAAAATAAACAAAGTCAACTTCAGGTTGAACTCCCATCTTTTCTCCAATATCTATATCCTCGAATTCAACCCCAACATAAAACCCAGTAATATTCTGTGTTTCAGAAAAGCTTAATTGTGAACTCGAAGTTGCTTCAGCTAATCTGCTTGAAGAACGGTCGGCAGTAGAATTAGAATAGCTTACCCTTTCACTTCCAAAAGCGGCACCTGCTCTAGGTACTGCACAAGAAAAAAGCATCATAGCGCAGGCTATATATGCCACATAAATAACATTTTTCATAATAGTAGAATTTTGATTAGTTCTGCTAATATAATAAATAATCATTTAACTATCAATACAATAGCTTTTTACGACATTGATTTGAGTGATTAAATTTGAGTAAATAAAAAATATTAGACTAGAGTATTTTATAAAAAACTCTGAATTGCTAGCTCATAACTTTTAAGTCCAAAACCAGCAATAATGCCTTTTACGTTAGGAGCAATGAATGAAGTGTGACGAAACTCTTCTCTTGCGTGTACATTTGAAATATGCACTTCAATTACGGGAGTTTCAATAGCTTTTACGGCATCTGCAATTCCAACAGAGGTATGTGTATATGCCGCAGCATTCAAAATTATACCATCAAAAGAAAATCCTACTTCGTGCAATTTATCAATTAGCTCTCCCTCAATATTAGATTGAAAATAAGACAATTCAATAGCAGTATACTTATCTTGTAATGTTTTAAAATAAGCCTCAAAAGATTCTGATCCATAAATAGTTGGCTCTCTTTTACCAAGCAAATTTAGATTAGGCCCATTGAGAATTAGTAGTTTCATGTAATCTTTTTTAATACTTTTTTAACGGTCACATGCTGCTCGCTATTAATCTTTCTAATGGATAAGAAAATTTTATATGCTCGTTTCATGTGTTCAAAAATAGAATAAAAAACTTTATACACACTAATGATATTGAAAATTATTGAATTTGATATATTTACAAAATGAAGTGGCAACAGGCATTAAATGATTACAAACTCTATTTAAAAATAGAACGAGGGCTCTCTAAAAATTCGGTAGATAGTTATGTGCGTGATGTAAAAAAGCTAACTTTATATTTAGAAGAAAATGATATTATTATAACTCCAATCATTATTAATAATGACCAAGTACAGCAATTTATTTATGAAGTTTCTAAAAGTATCAATCCTCGTTCACAGTCACGATTAATTTCTGGATTGCGAAGTTTTTTTGATTACTTAATTTTTGAAAAATATAGAGAAACCAACCCTACCGATTTAATTGAATCTCCAAAAATAGGGCGCAAACTACCTGACACCTTATCTATAGAAGAGATTGATCAATTAATAACAAGCATCGATTTGAGCAAGCCACAAGGTGAGCGCAACAGAACGATTCTAGAAACTTTATACAGTTGTGGATTGCGTGTTACAGAATTAATTACGCTTCAGATTTCAGATTTATTTTTTGATGAAGGGTTTATTCGTGTTATTGGCAAAGGAGACAAACAACGGTTTGTTCCAATCAATATACAAACACAAAAGTATATCAACTTTTATATTATGGATATTCGCAGCCATATAAATGTGCAAAAAGGATTTGAAGATACCTTGTTCTTAAATAGACGTGGGAAACAATTAACTCGTGTTATGATTTTTACGATCATAAAAGACCTTGCTTTAGTTTCTGGTGTAAAAAAGAAAATCAGTCCACATACCTTTAGACATTCATTTGCTACTCACCTATTAGAGCGCGGTGCCGATCTAAGAGCAATTCAACAAATGTTAGGACACGAAAGTATTACAACAACAGAAATTTACATGCATTTAGACAGAAGTCATTTACAAAAAGTAATGGAACAGTTTCATCCGAGAAAATAGTAAAATTATTCTTCCTCTTCTCCTTTATGCAATTGCGTGTTGTCAATCAATTCATCTGCTTGCTTCTTTAAATCTGTTGCTTTTAAAAATAAGCTTATTTTACTTCTAATAAAATAGAGAATTGTTAGAATGAGTAAAGTAAAAGGCAGTGAATAGACAAATTCAAATTCATCAATTAGTCCAACATCGCCATTAACAACACCAATTAATTGAAAAACATAAACGGCAATAGGAATAGCAATTGCATGATACCACCAGTGTTTACTTGTAGTAAACCAAATTAATAATAAAGATAGAGGGATTAGTTTTGAAAAAAAGGCATGAAAAAAATACCTTACGCTTTCATAATAATTACTTGTAAAAGTTAATCCGAATAATTCGGAACTTTTCGTATCAGGAAATTTCTGATACAAGTAGAAAGCATAAGGTATGAATAACATAAATGCAATGATAAAACTACCCGTTAATAGGTGGCTTGTATCTTGCTTTTTCGATTGCTTCTTGTTGGTCATTGTCTGTGTTTGAATTATCATTCATCACGAAAGATAATGAAAAAACAGCTAACATTAGCAATCCGAAAACTAATTTTACTTTTTTCATTTTAGTAAGATTTAAATTAAAGTAAGTGGCTAATATATGCGGCACTTACGATATAAGCAAATAAATCCCTGTCTATTTTCGGGGTTAGATGAAAATAAATGAACTAAAATGTTTGGACTGCTAATACACATCAAGGTTTGGGGCCTTTGAAAGATGTGTAAATTTTTTCAGAATCTTTTCTCTTTTTCTTTCTTTTGTGGGGGTTAAAGGGTTAAAATAATTAAATTTTTGCCCATAAATTATTATTAATTCATGTACATATATTGAACTATAAAACAATTTCTCGATAAAAAAGGGAGTAATTGTAGGGACGTTCACTAGCACCAAATGTACATATTTATTTTAATTACGCAACTAATTTGCGTGTTTTTTGTAATAAGAGTGTTTACGAACTTCTAAATAGTATAAAAGGTATGGTTGTTTCCTCTAGCAAAACCTATAAGATGTATCCCAAATTCTTTACAAAAATCTATTGCTAAAGACGAGCATCCTGAAACGGCAATTATTGTTGGTATCTTAGCGATAAAAGCTTTGGTAACAATTTCATAAGAAACTCTTCCGCTTACTAATAAATAATTTGATTTAGAGAGCTGTTTTTGGGTGATAAGATCCCCAATAGATTTATCAACTGCGTTGTGCCTACCAATATCTTCTTTAATTGAAAGGATTTGATAATTTGAATCAAATATTGCTGCAGCATGAGATGCTCCCGTATTATTAAACAATTCTTGTTTTTGATTCATCAACTTAAACATCGCTAATATATTTGACGGCGATATATTGGTGTTGGAAATTAATTTGTTGCCACTTTTTTTAATAGCATCTAAAGTTTGTGCACCACATACACCACATGATGATACAGACAATAAGGTACGCTTATTTAAATAACCTTTTCCTAAATCCTTTTTTTTGATATTGATATTTACAATCGAAAAATGATGTTCAGAATTTTCAATAATTTCAATAGTAAGATTTTCTTCACCTTTATATATATCCTCTGCAAATAGAAGTCCTCGAATTAAAAACGTATCATCACCTGGTGTGCGCATAACAACCGTATACGGTTCATCATTAATATTTATTTGTAAAGGTGCTTCAACTACCACATAATCTTCAATAAGATTATGTTTATTTCTTGAAACTTTTACTGCTTCATATTTTAAAGATTTCATTCGGTTTGAATTAAATACGTTTAAAATCTACAGCAACAACTTTATACTCAGGAGTCATTGTTTCTTTATCTCCAACACTCCCTGTAATTAAATTGATAAAAACTTCAGGTTGATGAAATGTAGTTCGTAAAATTCCCTTTTTAACAGATTTAGAATATTTGATTGGAATCTTCACCTCTCCTCTGTCTGAAAAAATCAATACAGTTTCATTATCTTTAATTCCTTTTTTGATAGCATCCTTTGGATGAACCTCCAAAACATCCTTCCCTAAAATAGTTTGATTATCTGTTCGTCTGGTCATAGTTCCAGAATTGTAATGCTCCAATTCACGACCTGTGGTTAAAATAAATGGATATTTATTACCGTGTTCAACTATTTCAGGAGTTTCTTCAAAATCAAAATTATGGAAAGTCCCAATTCCTTTTTTAAACGCTCCATCAATATGCAACATTTGGGTGTCGGTTCCATCTTCTTTAATTGGCCATTGCAAACCGTTTTCACCCAATCTATCCCAAGATAATCCTTTCATAAACGGAATAACATCAGCAATTTCTTCTATAACATTAGCAGCGTCATAAGTCAAACCTGTTGGTTGATTATAACCCAATCTGCTCATAATATCAATAATAATTTGCCCATCTGGTTTGGTATTTCCAATTGGTTCTACAACCTTATTCACACGCTGAACTCTACGCTCACCATTTGTAAAGGTTCCATTCTTTTCGAAATAGGAAGATGCTGGCAAAACGACATCAGCCATTTCAGTTGTAGCAGTCATAAACAATTCTTGAACCACAATCAACTCCAACTGTTCAAATGCCTTAATACTATGATTTGTATTTGGGTCAGTCATAATCGTATCCTCACCCATAATATATAATGCTTTGAGTTTACCATCAATAGCTGCATCTAGCATTTCAGGGATTTTTAAACCTTCATGAGTTGGCATTTTATCAACACCATATTTATCAGCATAATATTGTTGTATTTCTGGTTTGTTGATATCCATATAGCCAGCACCTTGATGCGGTTGCACACCCATATCTGCAGCCCCTTGTACATTGTTCTGCCCACGAAGTGGATTTAATCCTACCCCTTTTCTACCAATATTCCCGGTCATCATTGCTAGGTTAGATAACAACATCACCGTTTTACTTCCTTGAAAATGTTCGGTAACACCTAAACCATGAAACTCCATTGCTCTTTCAGATTTAGCATAAGCAATCGCAGCTGCTTTTACTTTTTCTTTAGATACTCCCGTGATTATTTCCAATTCATCCATATCTAAATCAGCAACGTGGTTTTTAAACTCTTCATATTTTTCAGTATAAGATTCTATGAAATGCTGATTCACTAAATTTTCTGTGATGATATAGTAGGATATCATATTAAGGACAGCAACATTTGTTCCTGGTCTGATTTGCAAAAAATGTGTTGACAAATCAGCTAATTTTGTTTTGATAGGATCTACCACAATAGAGGTAACTCCTTTCATAAATGCCTGCTTAATCTTTGCCCCTGTTACAGGGTGACCTTTCAATGGGTTGGCACCAAATAAAAAAATAGCATCAGTTTGTTTTAAATCTTCGATTGAATTTGTTGCAGCTCCAGTACCAAATGATTGCTGCATTCCCCATGCAGTTGGAGCATGACATACACGTGCACAACCATCAATATTATTTGTACCTACAGCAACGCGAATCATTTTTTGCATTAAATAATTCTCTTCATTTGTTGCTCTTGATGATGAGATTCCTCCAATACTATCAGCACCATATTTATTTTTGATGTCGATCATTTTTTTGGTGATGAAATCATAGGCTTCATCCCAAGTAACAATTTCAAATTCACCATTCTTTTTAATCATCGGCTCACGCAATCGATCAGGATGATCATAAAACTGAAATGCAAATCGACCTTTTAAACAGGTATGTCCTTCATTTACTTCTGCGGTTTCCGGAGCTTGAATTCCTCTAATTTTTCCATCAATAACTGACACATCTAATTGACAACCAACCCCACAATAAGTACAAGTGGTTCTTACAGTTTTATCAGCAATCAAGGTCTTGGTTTCAAATTTATCTGTCAATGCTTCAGTAGGACAAGTTTGTACACAGGCACCACATGAGACACAGGCAGATTCATCAAAAGTAGTATCAAATCCTTTAATGATATTTGTTGCAAAACCGCGACCAGACATCCCCAAAATCATTTCACCTTGAATTTCTTCACAAGCTCTTACGCAACGATAACAATTAATACATTGTGATAAATCTGACTTAATATATGGATGCGCTCTATCAGTTTCAATATCTAAATGGTTTTCACCTTTTGGGTAACGCACATTTGGGATACCAATTTCAGCAATAGTCTCTTGAAACGGAGTTGCTTTTTTATTATCTGGAGGGAAAACTTTATCTGCTGGATAATCTGTCAAAACTAACTCTACAATATTTTTTCTAAGACGTTGTATTTTTTCTGTATTGTGATATACATATAATCCTTCACCAATCGGAGTGTGGCAAGATGCCATTGTTTTGGTTGGGCCATTTTTGGTACGTGCAACCTCTACTGAGCAAACTCTACAAGATCCAAAATTTTCTAATCTATTATCTTGGCACATTGTTGGAATCGAATTCTCATTTGCTTCAATTCTTCTAACAAATTCTAAGATGGTTTCATCTTCCTTAAATTCGTGTGCTATATTGTCTATATATGCTTTCATTAATTTGATTTAAAATACTGGTTCAACTCATCATTAAAATAATTCAATGCGTTTTTTATAGGTAATGGAATCCCTCCACCTAATCCACAAAGTGAGCCAATCTCCAAGGTTTCTAACAAATCATCAAATAATTGACGATCGATTTTATAATCTTCTTTTTGTGCTTTTTGAAGCATTTCTTTTCCTCTAAAAGATCCTATTCTACACGGGTAACATTTACCACAAGATTCATCAGCCGTAAATTCCATAAGATGTTCTAAAAACTGAATCATAGGAAAATCTGTTGGAATAGAAACTACACTTGCATGACCTAATAAAAAATTATTTTCTCCAAACGATTCAAAATCTAAGGTTAAATCGCCAAACTTTTGAGTTGGTACTATTCCGCCAAGTGGTCCACCTATTTGTACTGCTTTGATATCTGATTTAAAACCTTGACCAAATTCATCAAAAACAGTTTGTAATAGAGTACCCATTTCAATTTCATACATTCCTGGTCTGTTAAAAAAGCTATCTAAGGATACTAATTTTGTTCCGCTAGATTTTTCTGTTCCTAGGTCTGCATACGCTTTTCCTCCATTGTCTAAAATCCAATGAACGTTTGCAAATGTTTCTACATTACTTAATACCGTTGGTTTTCCATACAATCCGTATTGTGCAGGATACGGTGGGCGAACTCTAACTTCTGGCCTTAAGCCTTCAATAGAATTTAACAAAGCGGTTTCTTCACCACAAATGTACGCTCCTTGTCCGCGAATAATCTTGAATTTAAAATCTTGTGCAATGTCCAATCCTTTAAATTCTTCTATTGCAGTTTGTATGATTCTAACAGAATCTGGATACTCTCCACGGATATACAAAACCCCAGTATCGGCTCCAACAATTAACCCAGACATATACATTCCAAACAAAACCTTGTGAGGTTGCTGCTCCATTAAATACATATCAGAATAAGCACCAGGGTCGCCTTCATCAGCATTGCAAACAATATATTTTTGTTCATTTATTTCTTTAGAAACGGTGTCTAATTTTATCCAATACGGGAAACCTGCCCCTCCTCGACCACGAATATTTGAAACCATCATTTCTTCTATAGCTCCTTTTTGTTTGGATTTGAATTTCTCTGATAAAGAATAAAATTCTTTGATATTATTAATCTCAGCAGTTAAAATTGGAGTGGTATTACAATCAACATAATAGGAGTTCTCACATCTCGACTCCGCTCGATGTGACAAAATATTTTCAATATCATTTTTTGTAGAGGCTGAGTATGTTTTATCATTATACATAAAAGCGGCATTGGTGTGACAATGCCCAACACATGCTGCATGTCCAACTTCTTCTTTCTTAAAATGACTTTCTAAAAGTTCATGTACACTATCCTGTGATTTGGCAACCATACAAGCAGTACCACTACATACATGCACCTTTTTATTTCGATTTTCTTCTCTTGTAAAATCATAGAAAGAAGCAGTACCTACAACTACAGAATCATCAATTAAAAAACGTTTAGCCAACTCCTGAAAATCTTCTTTTGAGCTGTCTGATTTTGATAATTTTGCAACATTATCTAATAGGTTGTCATCTAATCCTTTACGATACGAAAGCGAGCGGATATTTTTATTTGCCATAGGTATTTAAAATAATGGATAAAATTACTCAAACCTTTTCGCAAATTAAAATAATGTGTTTGTTATTTAGGTCTGTTGTAAAAAAGAGATATTGCTGTCCACCATCTTTAATTCCAGTTTTTTTTCTAATCTGAGCAACTGTTTGAGGGAAATTACGAGTGGTAATATTTGCTTTTTTATTATGAATCAATTTTTTGAGTTGTTTTTTATCGAAAGAAATGTGATGCTTTATTTCAAATTTTCTTCCTGGAAAATCTATTAACTCATCTGAAGAGTATAGGTGTGAGTGTTGATGGAGTTTCCCAATATTTAATTGATTTGCAACTTGTGTAAATCCGCCAGATTTTAAAATAGCTGCATTGGGTTCGTATAAATACTTTTTAGGCAAGCTAAAATTTACGGTATTTAAAGAATTAAACTCAAATTCAAAAAACTGAGTTGCGCTTTTTAAGATGTTTACTGTTTTGATTTTGACTCCTTCTAAATATCCTTTTTCTAAAATAAACAGTAGCTCTTTAACCTCATTATTTACAGCAACGACACGAATTTCTTTTACAAATGATAGCTCATTAATTGCACTAGTAATATCGAGTATTGGTGATACTTTAATTAAAATATTATCTGAATGCTTAAATAAAGAGCTTAAGTTTTCTGGAACATTGGGTAGGCAATCATCCAACAAAAACACTTTTCCTTTTATATCATTTCTTCGAGATGGATCTATATAAATCCAATCGTATGCTGATTTATTCTTTTGCAAATATTCAATTCCGTCATTTGCGACAGTCATTATATTTGTTGTTTTTAAATGTTGATAATTATGCGTTACAATCTTAGATAATTCTTGATTAATTTCACAATGGGTTACAGATTTAAATCGTTTAGAAAAGTAGTAACAGTCTATACCAAACCCACCTGTTAAATCAATAATTGAATTGCCTTCAATTAATTCAGATTTGTACTTAGCAGTTATTTCTGAAGATGTTTGCTCAATATTTAATTTATTGGGATAATAAATATTCTCAGTGGTAAACCATATTGGTAATTTGTGTTGACTTCTTTTTTTAGCTTCGATTTGTGAAACTATTTCTTGAGTAGTAACATTAGGAAATGAAGTTCCTTTAAATAAGATTTTAGAAATATCAGTAGTGATATTATCACTAATAAATTTTTGGGTGTTGTTATGTAGGATATTTAAATTCACAAAAAATGGAAACTTCTGTCATACCTGCTTTCTCAGGAATCTATACAATGCTATGCTTTTGGATTCCCACTTTCGTGGGAAAGGCAATTAGAATTCAATTATAGGTTCTTTGTCAATGATTGTACAATTTTATTGTCAGCTAAAAACTCTTTTAAAATCACTTTCAGCGCTGTGTAGCTTGGTACCGCAATCACCATCCCAATTACGCCAAACAATAAACCACCAATAATAATAATTAAAAATATTTCTAATGGATGTGATTTAACACTTTTAGAAAATATAAACGGCTGAGAGAAAAAATTATCAACCAATTGCGCAATAACATAGCCTATTGAAACATAGATTGTAGTTGGTAAAATTACAGTTTTAAAATCATAGCCAATGTTACTCGTCATGGTTAAAAACATCATGAGGACACCACCAATGAGTGGCCCTATGTATGGAATCAAATTTAATAACGCACAGAGAAAAGCAATGACAATGGCATTTTCAATACCAAAAATCATGAGTGTTGTAGAGTAAATCACAAATAGAATTGTAATCTGAAAAACCAAACCAATAAAATATCTAGACAATAAATCTTTAATGGTATCCATAGATTTTTCAATTCTCTTTTCATTTTTATTGGGTACCAAAACCAAGATACCATTGTGCATAATTTTACTGTCTTTCATAAAAAAGAAGGCAATGAATAAAATCGAAAACAAACCGATACTCAAAGAACCTAAAGTTCCTAATATAGAATTCAATAACATCGGAATTTCTTTAAATCCTGATAGCATATCTAAACTTTGAAATTGTTCTACTAAGTCGAATCTTGCATTTAAAAAATGATTGCTCAATTGCTCAGCAATATGTGAATAATCTTTTTTTAGTTCATCAAAACTTAACAAAGAAAGATTTCGCCCCTGCTGCGTAATTAAAGGGATAAACATCCTTATAAGCCCATAAATAAAGCTTGTAAAAATGAATAAGGTTAAGACAACCGCCAATGTGTTTGGAAATTTTAGTTTACCTGTTAAAAACCTAATAATTGGGCGTGCTATCAGTGATAATACAGCTGCTATGATGATATAAACTAAAACTGTTTGAATTTTCCAAAGAAAAAAGAGGAGTAACGCAATACCAATTAAAGTACCAATTGCTTTTAAAATTCCTGCTGAGATATCATTTGATTTTATTTGCATAAAGTTTTATTTATAACTGTAAATGTAAATTATTTAATTCAGAAATTTTAGGTTGCAAATATTTTTCTGAATTTCTTTTGAGCTTCATTGCTAATATCAATAGGTAGCTTTGTTATAGGATGTGTAAATTGTAACCTTGATGCGTGCAAATAGAGCCCTTTACCATTTAGGATTAAATTTTCTAACCCATACTCTTTATCTCCCAAGATTGGGTTTCCTAATAAAGATAAATGTTTCCGCAATTGATGTCTCCTACCCGTTTTTGGATATAACTTTACCAAATTTAAAAACTCAAATCGCTCAGAAGAAACTGTCTTTATAACTTCATATCGCGAGCTAGATTTTTTATTATCAATAGGAAAATTAATAGTTCCCGAACTTTCCATTTTACCGATAGTTACTGCGATATATTCTTTCTGAATTTCTTTATTTTCAAATAGTTTATTCAAAGCAAGAATCGCAGTACTTATTTTACCTACCAACAACAAACCCGTAGTTGGATAATCTAAACGATGTACAGGTTGTGGATTTACAGCATCGTTCTGCGAACTTGGAATAAGATTTTGTGGCAAGCCATTGGCAATGGTTTTGAATTTATTACCGCTGACTATGATACCTGCTGGCTTATTGATAATTGCCAAGTAATCATCTTCATAAATAACATCTAAAGGCAATATTAGTTTCTTCTGTTTTGTTTTTTCTTCTGTTTGATATAACGTGATTGTTTCACCACCACTAATAATTTTTGCAGTGGTACAAATTTCACCATCAACTTTTAGTAACCCCTTTTTAATTACTTTTTTTAAGGAAGATTTTGTTTTACACAATTCAAAAATACCCACTGCATATTCTTGAATTCTTACTTTATTTTCTTGTATTGGTACAATGTGAGATTGAATTAAAATCATATATAATTAAAATGAGATTTCTCGTCGATCATTCCTCCCTCTGTCGAAATGACAAGTGTAATCTTTTAGTGTAGATTTAATACCCAACAGCAGTCTCATCACCTCTTGGGTCTGCCCCACCTTCTAATTGACCATTTTCTAAAACCAAAATAGCATTGACTTTACCGATTACTACCGAATTGGATATGTCTATCTCATAACCCAAATCTTTTAACGTTTTCATAGTTATTTCATCAAATCCGTTTGGCTCCATTTTAATTGCATCTGGCAACCATTGGTGATGAAATCTAGGTACAGACACCGCTTCTTGCATACCCATATCAAACTCAGTTACATTTAAAATAGTTTGTAAAACCGAAGTGATAATTGTAGAGCCACCTGGTGAGCCAACTACCATTTTTAAATTACCGTTTTCGGTTACAATGATTGGAGTCATAGAACTCAACATGCGTTTTTCTGGCCTAATGGAATTCGCCTCAGCCCCAACTAAACCAAACATATTCGGTGTTCCTGGTTTTGCGCTAAAGTCATCCATTTCATTATTCAAGAAAAACCCTAATTCGTCAATAAATACTTTTGATCCAAAACCTCCATTAAGAGTGGTGGTTACTGAAACGGCATTCCCATATTTATCAACAATCGAGTAATGTGTGGTCTCATCACTTTCATATCCGTCTATATCCCCATGACTGATATCCGAAGATTTTGTTGCCTTGTTCCAATCAAAACTAGCCATTCTTTGGGTGATGTAGTCATCATTTGTTAAACTATCAATAGGGACATTTACAAAATCAATATCTCCTAAATAATGAGCTCTATCGGCATATGACCTTCTTTCAGCTTCAGTTAGTAATTGCACATACTTAGAAGTATTATGTTTTAATTCTTTTGCTTCATATGGCTCTATAGATTTTAAAATTTGCGCTAAACATATACCTCCACTCGAAGGCAAGGTCATTGAAATAATTTCTAAGTCTTTGTATTTAAAAGTTATTGGATTCCGCCATTTGGCTTCGTATTTTTCTAAATCCAATAAGGTTAAATTACCACCACGTTTATTTAATTCTCTAACAAGAATATTAGCAGTTTCACCTTTATAAAAATCATCTACACCAAAATCTCTCAATCGCTCTAAGGTTTTTGCTAACTGTGGAAATTTAATTGTATCTCCCACTTCATACTCTAAACTTAAAACAATATCTTTTCCGTTAACTTCTTTAAATAGTTCTTGATAATGCTCCAATCTTTTATCTTGTTTATCAGTAACTACAATGCCTCTTTTTGCTAAATCTATCGAAGGTTGTATTAACTCTTTCATCGGTAATAAACCGAATTTTTTGTGTGTTGCAAACAATCCAGCAACGGTTCCTGGTACCCCGATTGCTAAGGCTCCTTTTTGACTTAAATCTGAATCGGCATTACCCAAAGAATCTAAATACATATCTCTTCCTGCCGATAGTGGAGCTTTCTCTCTAAAGTCTAAAGCTCCTGAATCTCCTTTGTCTGTTCTATATACCATAAAACCTCCACCACCTAAGTTGCCGGCAAATTGATAGGAAACTGCTAATGCAAATTCTGTTGCTACCATTGCGTCAAATGCATTACCTCCTTTTTTTAAGATGTCAATTCCAATAGTTGATGCTTCTTCACGAGCACTAACTACAATGGCATTGTCAGCAATTAATCCTTGAGTTTTTCGTTCTTCTTTAGCGCATTGAGTAAATAATAAAGATGTCAATGCAATTAAAAAAAGTTGTCTCATAAAATGATTGTTTTATTTTTTGTAAATGTAATTAAGTCTTTGAAAAAAAGTGCAAAGTCATCTTCAAAATCTTGATAATGTTCTTTTAAATCTTTAATGGATAAATGCATCTGTGATTTCATTTTCGTTCTGCGATTCATTCCTTCTAAGACCTGCTGCATTCCATCCAAAAACTGATAATTATACAACCAGTTGTATTGCTCTAAATAAGGAAGCATTTGTTTGGTTTTATCGGGAAGAATATCATAATGTTCGTGCAATAAACTATAAAAAATTTTCGAATAGATATCTAAAGGGGTTTTGCAATAATCACTCCAATTTTTTGCTAAAAAATGATCATAAAACAAATCGATGATGACACCTGTGTAGTGTCCATATCGCTTATGAAGTCTTCTTTTACTCTGTCTAACTATAGGGTGCTGGTCTGTATAAGTGTCAATATGTCGATGTAATATAATTCCCTTTTGAATTTCAGGAGTAAAATGTGAATAGTTATTTCCTTTAATGGCATCTGCAATAAAATTGCCAATCATAATTTTTTGATTGTCTTTTGATAAGTAGAGGTGTGCCAAAAAATTCATATAGTAAAAATAGTGAATTGTATTTTGAATGAATAAAGAAAACTAAGTAATAATGAAATAAAAAATCCACAAGTTAGAATAAACTTGTGGATTTCTATTTTGATTAAAACTAGTAATTAGTTAGTCAGAAACTATCGCACTATTAATGCTCATAGTAGCTTTAACCTTCGGGGACGATATAAATTTAAAATCAACAAGCGTAGGAATATTTACAATCGCTTCGTCGATGATAGTTGTGTCAAAATTATTATTGTTTAACATTAGTGTTACTAAGTTGTTTAATTGAGCAATCTCTGAAGGAATATCACCATCAAAAGAATTGTTTGCCAATGAAAGCTCAGTTAATTTGTTTAGGTTTCCAATCTCGGTAGGAATTTGACCAATCATTTTATTATCAAAAACACTTAACAACTCTAATTGACTTAAGTTAGAAATTTCTAAAGGTAAAACACCTTCAATGTTATTACTACTTAAGTGCAATACTTTTAAGTTTTTTAAATTACCTATACTATTAGGCATAAAGCCAGTAATGTTATTGTTAAATAAGATTAGTTCTTCTAAATTACTCAGGTTTCCAATATTAGTAGGGATTGTACCTTCAAATTGATTCATAAAAAGCACAATACTTTTAAGTGATTCTATTTCACAAATTGAAGTTGGAATTTTACCACTTATTTGATTGAATGATAAGTTTAGTTCTTCTAAAGTTGTATAATCTCCAATATTTTGTGGGATTGAGCCTTTTAAAGAATTCATGTGTAGGTTTAAAACTCTTAAGTTTGGTAGGTTTACAATTTCAGAAGGCAATGTACCAGATAAGTTATTAAAGCTTAGGTTAATTTCTACAACATGGTTGTTTTCAATTGTAACTCCGAACCAGTTATTTACAGATTCATCTAAATCCCAAGTTTGGTTCCAATCATATCCATTAGTTGCTTCATAAAAAGAAATTAAAATATCCTTTTCACATTTATTAACATTAGCAAAACTTACAGAAGTAAATATTAGAAGTACATGGATTAGTAGCCTTAAAGTTCTCATTGTTGTGGGGATTTAATTAAAAATGTAAACTTATTACATATCAAATATATGGTAAATATATTACATAACAAACTTATTTTAAAAAAAACGCACCATTTATTTATAAAAACCTGCAGTTTGTTATATTTTACGGTGTCTTGGTAGAATAAAAAATAAATCCAAAAAATCACTAATTTTAGTATCTTTGTTTAGAATGTGAGATAAAATCTCTTGTAAATAATTAATTATGAAGTTAGACATATTGGCAATTGGAGCGCACCCAGACGATGTTGAATTAAGCTGTTCTGCAACTCTTGCAAAAGAAATATCATTAGGGAAAAAGGTTGGTGTTTTAGATTTAACTAGAGGAGAATTGGGCACACGCGGATCTGCCGAAATTAGAACAAAAGAAGCAACAGATGCTGCAAATATTTTAGGAGTATCAATAAGAGAAAATCTTGATTTTGTTGACGGTTTTTTTACAAATGACAAAAAGCACCAGTTAGAAATAATAAAAATAATACGAAAATATCGGCCTGAAATAATTTTATGTAATGCTATTGATGATAGGCATATTGACCACCCGAAAGGAAGCAAGTTAACTTCTGATGCCTGTTTTTTATCTGGATTAAGAAGAGTAAAAACTGATTTGAATGGTATTTCTCAAGAAGCATGGAGACCTAAAAAAGTATATCATTATATTCAATGGAAAAATATTGAACCAGATTTTGTGGTTGATGTAACTGGCTTTATGGATATTAAAATAGCATCAGTTATAGCTTATGCTTCTCAGTTTTATGACCCAAATAGCAAAGAACCCGTATCACCCATTACAAGTAAGAATTTTATTGATAGTGTGTTGTATCGAGCACAAGATTTAGGAAGGTTGATAGGGGTTGAACATGCCGAAGGATATACGGTTGAAAGACCAGTTGCAGTTAATAGTTTAGACAATTTAATTTAAAATAA
>JAQRMW010000056.1 GCA_028599075.1 Urechidicola sp.
TGGAGTTTTGCATAGAATTTTTTATTTACTCACAAACTTAGGCTTTCTTTGTAACCTTTCAAAAAATTACCGACTTTAAATTGGTGTCAATTCAAATGACTAATTTTACATTAATTATAATTTATCATTCTAACGTCAGTTCGAGTGATTTTTGACAAAAAATTGTATCGAGAACTATTATTAAAATCCATACTATGCCTTTAAATTTTTCAAAATATATCAGCCTAATTTTCAGTTTCATATTGCTTATTTCTTGTAAAACTGAACCTAAACAAACTTCTTTAAAAGATGGGTTTTGGAGAGGAGAAATAACTATACAAAAACAACAAATTCCTTTTGTTTTTGAAATTTTGAGTAGTAATGATGAGTATAAAATAAATTTACACGATGGCGATAACATCATCGAATTAGATGAAGTAACAGTTGTTAATGATTCGCTGTTTTTTACCTTGCATATTTTTGATATTGATGTAAAAGCAAAAATTGAAGAAAACACTTTAAGTGGAACCTACACTAAAAATTACGCTGACAATTATGTATTGCCTTTCAAAGCAACTTATGGCAAAAAAGACCGTATCGACAATCCAACAACCTCAACTAATTTTGATGGCACGTGGTCTTTTAATTTTGAAGGCGATGATGATAACAACAAAAAAGTTGCACTTTTCAAAGCCGACAACAACTTGTTAAAAGGTTCAATTCTCTGCAAAACTGGAGATTACCGATTTTTAGAAGGAACCTCTACTGACAAGAATTTTACATTGTACGCTTTTGACGGAAACCATCTTTATATCTTTAAAGCTGAATTAGAAAACGACTCTATTTTTAAAGGAGAATATTGGTCAGGAAAAACAGGAAATAAAAAATTCACAGCAATTAAAGACGAAAATGCTGAATTACCTGATGCCAATTCGCTCACCTATTTAAAGGATGGCTATGATGGAATGGAATTTTCGTTTCCAGGTTTAGATGGTAAACAAATTTCTTTGACTGATGAAAAATATCAAGACAAAGTAGTCGTACTTCAACTATTTGGGACTTGGTGTCCTAACTGTATGGACGAAACCAAATTCTTGACCAAATGGTATGATGACAATAAAAACAGAGGAGTTGAAATTATTGGGTTGGCCTATGAAGTTAAAGATGATTTTAACTATGCCAAAACACGTGTTCAGAAAATGAAAGACAAGTATAATATTGGCTATGACTTTGTTATTGCAGGCACTTCTGAAAGAGGAAATGCGGCTGAATCACTCCCAATGTTAAATCATGTGATGTCTTTTCCTACTGCAATTGTCATTGATAAAAAAGGGAAGGTCAGAAATATTCACACTGGCTTTTCGGGACCAGCTACTGGTGATTATTACTTAGATTATGTGCAAGAATTTAATGTTTTAATGGATGAACTTTTAGCTGAATAAAATTTAATCTTCTATTTATTTTTCATTTTTAACTGTTAATTATTTTTTAATAAAATTAACAAGCACTTATGCAATTTCAACGAATTTGTTCGTTATTAGTACTATACTAATTTGCCAAAATTCTTGCATAAAAAAATTAAAAATGAGTTTAAAAACCCTTATTTTAACTTGTTGTTTATCAACTGCCACCCTATTTACTTTCGCTCAAAAAACAGCAACTTACACCAACGAATTTAGAGATTACAAACACGCACTAGAGCTATATCAAGACAAGACATACCTTGCCTCACAACAACTTTTTGGGCAAATAAAATCTGATTACGAGAACACTTCAGAGATTCGTGCCAACTGCGAATACTATATCGCTAATTGCGCCATCAGATTAAATCAAAAAAATGCAGACAATTTAATGCTGGCATTCGTCAAAAAATACCCAACAAGTACAAAGCAAAACAATGCTTTTTTAGAAACTGCTGAGTATTATTACAAAGTTGGTAAATATCCTTATGCCTTAAAATGGTATAAAAAAGTAAATACCAATAATCTTCCCAATCAACAGATGGAAGATTATAATTTTAAATATGGATATGCCCTTTTTGCAACAAAAAATTATAGCGCATCTAAAGAGTATTTTAAACAATTATTAGACTCGCCAGAATATGGCTCACAAGCAAAATATTACTACGGATATATTGCCTATCAAGATGATGATTACGAAACTGCTGATAATTATTTAGGGCAAGTTGTAACAGATGCCAATTACCAAAAAAATGTTTCTTACTATCTAGCAGATATGAATTTTAAATTAGGGAAATTCGAAAAAGCACTAGAACTAGGAGAACCATTGTTAGCAAAAACAAAACGTGATGAGTTTTCGCAATTGTCAAAAATTGTAGGTGAGAGTTATTTTAATTTAGAGCAATACAGTGAAGCAATTCCGCATTTAAAAAACTACAAAGGCACTCGTGGAAAATGGAACAATACAGATTATTATTTATTAGGTTATGCATTTTATGCCCAAGAAGATTATGAAAATGCCATTTCATATTTCAACAAAATTATTGGAGGAAAAAATGCTGTGGCTCAAAATGCTTATTATCATTTAGCGGAATGCTATTTACAGCTATACAAAAAATCAGAAGCGTTGAATGCTTTTAAAAATGCTTCTCAAATGGACTTTGAACTTCAGCTCCAAGAAGATGCTTTTTTAAATTATGCCAAATTGAGTTACGATATTGGAAACCCATACAAGAGTGTGCCAGAAGTGCTACAATCTTTTATTGATAAGTACCCAAAGTCAACCCATAAAAATGAAATTGAAGAATTAATCATCAACTCTTTTATCACTTCTCAAGATTATGCTGGGGCAGTATTGTATTTAGAAAACAAGAAAGACACTAAAAGTTCTCTTTATCAAAAAGCAAGTTTTTATAGAGGTTTTCAAGTTTTTAACGAAAAGGATTATATTGATGCTATCCTAAATTTTGAAAAATCATTGAGCAACCCTAAAGACAAAAAAATGGAGGCTCGCAGTAAATTTTGGTTGGGTGAATCTAATTTTAGGTTGAATAATTTTGATTTAGCCTTAGATGATTTTAACCTATTTTATGCCAACTCTCAATCTAAAGACACACCAGAATTTAAGGATATCAATTACAATTTAGCGTACACTTATTTTAAGCAAAAAGACTATCAAAGAGCGAGTGTAGAGTTTCAAAACTATATCAATAAAAATCCAGAAAATAAAGTAAAATTAGACGATAGCTATTTGCGCATGGCAGATACTTATTTTGTTTCTAGCGATTATCAAAATGCAATAAAAACTTACGATATTATTATTCAAAATAAATCTGCTGACGCAGACTATGCTCAATTTCAAAAAGCAGTTAGTTATGGTTACATCGGGCGAGATGAACAAAAAATTGAAGAGCTAATTACCTTTTTAAGGCGCTATAAAAAATCGGCATATAAAGATGACACCTATTATGTTTTGGCAAATGAATATGTTGATGCCAATGAAACTGAACTCGCTCTAGAAAAATACGATTACCTAATTAATAATATTAGCCGGAGCACTTTAGTAAAAAAAGCAATGCTTAAAAAAGGCGCTATTTATTACAATTCTGATGCTAATGAAAAAGCATTATCTACTTATAAAAGAGTAGTTAATCAATACCCAAATACTGCCGAAGCAAAACAAGCCGTTTCAAGCGCAAGACAAATTTATGTTGATTTAGGGCGAGTTGATGAATACGCCTCTTGGGTTAAAACAATTGACTTCATTAATGTTACGGATGCAGAATTAGATAATGACATGTATGAGTCTGCAGAAAGACAATATTTACAAGGCAACCACCAAAATGCAATTAATGGTTTTAAAAAATATCTAGAAAATTTCTCAAACGGATTACATGCTTTATACGTTAACTTTTATTTAGCACAGTCCTTATTTACAGAAAATAAAACTTCAGAGTCAATTCGTTATTATTCATTTGTAATCGACCAACCTCAAAATGAATTTACCGAACAATCACTTTCTAAACTTGCTCAGGCTTATTTAGAAATTGAAGATTGGCAATTGGCGATTCCTATTTTACAACGATTAGAAAACGAAGCAACATCAAATGAAAATCTTGTTTTTGCAAAATCTAATTTAATGAAAGGCTATTATACACAACAAGAATATGCAAAAGCTGTTGACTATGCCGAAACTGTTTTAGCACAATCTAAAATTGACAATGCTGTAAAATCGGATGCGCAAATTATCATTGCTAGGTCTGCTATAAAAACCAACAACGAAACAAAAGCAAGAGCTGCATATAAAAAAGTAGAAGCAATTGCTAGTGGTGAATTGATGGCAGAAGCTTTGTATTACGATGCCTATTTTGAACATAAAGACGGTAGTTACCGTGTGTCAAATACAGTGGTTCAAAAAATTGCATCCTCCTACTCTAATTATAAATTTTGGGGAGGAAAAGGTTTAATTATCATGGCTAAAAATAATTATGCTTTAAATGATTCGTTTCAAGCAACCTATATTTTAGAATCAGTGATTAAGAATTTTTCTCAGTTTGATGATATTGTTGAAGCTGCTCAAACAGAATTAACACGCATTAAAACCGAAGAAGCAAAAACGAACGATTCAGTCAACCCAAAAAATTGATTGTCATTTCTAACAGCATTAAGAAACAAGACAAACAACAAAACTAAAAATACCAAATGAGAAAAGTCATTTTAACAGCCCTAAGCATCTTTTCAATAGCAATAATATTTGCTCAAGAAAAAGTAAAAGACACTTTAAATACAGATGAAATTATGGTGGTAAAACCATACACCCCTACTATTTCTGATGCGTTTAAAATAAAAGACAATCCACAAATAGAAAATGAAAACATTCAAAAGGATAGTGTTACTTACTCCTTTTTTTCTGTGCCAGTTGCTTCAACTTTTACTCCAACAAAAGGGAAGGCTCAAAGTGTGGTTAGAGAACCTCTAGATAAAATTTACGAGAATTTTGTAGCGGTTGGTTTTGGCAATTATACGACACCTTATCTAGAAGCTTTCTTACACTCTAGCAGTACTAGAAGTAATGATTTTGGAGCTTTTCTTAAGCATCAATCTTCAGATGGTGGCATCAATGATATTTTGGTTGATGATAATTATTCTGATTCGCAACTCAGCTTATTTTACAAACAATTTGAACGCGATTACAATTGGGAAGCCAACTTAGGTGCCCAACATCAAATTTATAATTGGTATGGTTTGCCAGAAGGTATTACCTATGACCCCACTTTTTTAGCTACTATTGACCCAAAACAAACCTACCTCAATATATTTGGTGGTGGTTCTTTTAATTTTGAAGAAGGCTTTTTTAAAGGAGGAAAATTACGTGTCGATTATTTCTCTGATAACTTTAGCAGTAGTGAAATTCAAGCAAAAATAAATCCAGAGATTGAGTTCCCAATTTCGTCTGAGCTGATAGATCTTCCTTTTGATATAGAATTTATCACAGGCTCTTTTAAACAAAATTACTTAACTGATGCTGCTGTAGAATACAGTTTTGTTAATCTAGGGGCAAGCCCTAGTTTAGAAATACTACGTGACAAATTAACCGTTAATTTAGGTGCAAGAGTTTATTATAGTTTTGATTTAGAGAGCAAGCAAAATAAATTTTATGCCTATCCAAATGTTACAGCATCCTACAAGTTAATCGATGAAACTTTAATCGGATACGGTGGAGTTACTGGTGACTTACATCAACATAGCTACAGAGAATTTGCCAATGACAATCCGTTTATTTCACCTACTGTAAACATCTTACCTACCGACCAACAATACAATGCTTTTTTAGGAGCAAAAGGAAAGTTATCATCTAAAGTCGGATATAATTTCAAAGCATCTTATCAAAGCGAAAAGAACAAAGCGATGTATGTTCAAAATCCTACAATGACAGATGGGACTATGATTCCAAGTTATGCTTTTCAATCAGGAAACTCATTTGGTGTTGTGTATGATAATGTTACAACACTATCATTATTTGCTGAGTTGGATGTCTACATCTCTAAAGAGTTTAAGTTTGGTGGCAACATAGAATACAATAATTTAGAAACTGATATACAAGCAAAAGCATGGTACACACCTACTTTGAAAGCATCGGCTTTTGCTAATTACAATTCAAAAAAATGGTATGTAGGTGCTGATTTATTTTTTGTAGGAGAACAGTTTGATTTTGTACAAGACTATGGAGACCTTAATGCTATTATTACAACACTAGACCCCTATGTAGATTTAAACTTTAACGGAGGTTATGTTTTTACTGATAGATTGACCGCCTTTGGTAGAGTTAATAATGTACTGGGAATTAACTATGACAAATACACCAATTACAAAGTACAGGGCATTCAAGTATTAGCAGGTATTATTTATAAATTTGATTTCTAATCACTGGGCGATGACCTATTTATTTAGTTTTGATTAGTAACTAAAACTGTTTTATTTGTCATTCCCGCGAAAGCGGGAATCCACAGATGTAAAATAGATTCCCGCTTTCGCGGGAAAGACAGTTTTAAATCCAGCATCGGAAAATTTCCGTAGATTTACATAAATCAAGGCTATAAATTATATGCGCTACTTTACAATAGTATTAATTACTTTATTTTTTGTTTTTTCATGCACATCTCCAAAGGGGTTTTACAAGCACAATATTAACAGTTCTAGAAGTTCTTTATGGATTGAATTTAAATCTGACCATACATATGAATATACAGAATTTGGGGACATGACATGGTACCGTAAAGTAGCTGGGGCATGGAAAAAAGTGGGAGATACAATTTACTTAAATGAATCAAAACCAAAACTTATTAAATCAAAACTTGTAGAGTTTTCAACAAAGAAAAAAAGACACATACAAGTTAGAGAGGATGAAAAATTTGGTTATCCGGGTTTGCTAATTGGTGTAAATGACAAAATAGATTCAATATATACTGATTTTGAGGGTATATATTATATCAATAAAAATATTGATACTATTAAAAAAAGGTTCAAGATAGTTTAGGGAAATTTATATCTTTGTAAATTATTGAGAAACAATGAAGAACAAGTATATTTTCCGTTCCCGAATTTCTGAGAAGAAATTTAGACAAATTTTAAA
>JAQRMW010000057.1 GCA_028599075.1 Urechidicola sp.
ATAGCACACCAACTCCAGCAAGTAACTGACTATCACACTCAAACGCCGTAATTATTATGCCAAAATTAGCAAACAATGACCACACATATACAGTAGGAAGTCTCTTTGCAGGTGTTGGTGGCATATGTCATGCATTTAAAAATATATCTTGTGATATTTTATGGGCAAACGAAATAGATTCAAATGCTTGCAAAACTTATAAAATTAATAACAAAAATACTGATTTATTAGAATGCGATATTAAAGATTTATACAATAGAGGCTTACAAGGTGTTGACATCTTAACTGCTGGTTTTCCTTGTCAGCCATTTTCTCAAGCTGGACACGGCAAAGGTTTTGACGATGAAAGAGGTGAATTGTTTTTTGAAGTGCCAAAATTATTAAAAAAATTAAAACCCAAGGCTTACTTACTAGAAAATGTCCGAACACTTTCAACACATAATGGTGGCAAAAGTTTTGACATTGTTAAAAATGAAATGTTAAAAGCAGGATATTCTTTTATACCTTTTGTTTTGAATGCCGCCAAATATACGGACATCCCACAAGGAAGAGAGCGAATTTATATTGTTGGCTTTAAAAATGAATCTGATTATTTCTATAATAATCCTGTTAAAACAAATGATAAAGAGGTTGAGGGGTGTTTTTTATCTAAGTCATTTAATATTCCTAAAGCAAAAAATAAACCGCATCAAGGAATTAAATCTTTCTTAGAAAATAAAGTCGATCAAAATTATTTTTATAGCAACCCTGATAATCGCATTCATCAAAAAATTAGAAATGAGGTTATAACAGATGATACAGTTTATCAGTATCGCCGTTATTATGTACGTAAAAACAAATCCAATGTTTGTCCAACTTTAACAGCCAATATGGGTGGCGGTGGACATAATATCCCTATTGTTTTAGATGGAAAAATACCCAGAAAACTAACGCCAAAAGAATGTTTTAATTTACAGGGATTCCCAGCAGATTTTAAACTTCCAAGCATCGCCAAAGGGCAGTTGTATAAGCAAGCAGGAAATTCTGTTGTTATACCTATGGTGCAAAAAATTGCCAAAGAAATAACTAGAGTGTTAAATGAAAACGCAAAGCACACCACCTAATGTTAGCAATTTTGTTAAATCCTTAAGGGATATTGGTTACACCCTTGAGGTGGCAGTAGCTGATATTCTTGATAATAGCATCTCTGCTAATGCTAACCATATACAAATTTATGCCATGCATAATCCTGAAATGGTTCTTTGTATTTTAGATGATGGTAGCGGGATGGCAGAAAATGAACTAGTAGAAGCAATGCGCCTCTCAAGCAAAAGCCCAGAAGATGTTAGAAATGCAAAAGATTTGGGTAAATTTGGTTTAGGATTAAAAACAGCTTCTTTTTCTCAATGTAAAAAATTAACTACCTTATCCAAACAAAATAATGTTATTTCGATTAAACAGTGGGATTTAGATTATATTGCAAATGAAAATGAATGGCTGTTAATTACACCAGATTTAAGTGATTTTAAGGATATACCTTTATTTGATGAATTTAACAATATAGAAACAGGGACGTTGGTTGTTTGGCAAAATATTGATAATTATAAAGAAGATTTTTCTGAGAGCATCAAGAAAGTAATGTTGCACTTATCGTTGGTTTTTCATCGTTTTTTAGAAGATAACTTTAATTCCTTAAAGGTTACTGTTAATGGCAACAAATTAGAGCCGTTTAATCCCTTTAATTCTGAGCATAATGCTACACAAGGGGGTGCAAATATAGAAAAAATTAAAATTAATGGTACAGATATAGAGGTTGTGCCTTATGTTCTACCCCATCATTCTAAGGTCTCCCAGCAAGAGTGGGATAAATATTCAACTGAAGATGGCTATATAAAATCACAAGGTTTTTATTTATATCGTGCCAAACGCTTGCTTATTTATGGCACTTGGTGGGGTATGCACAAGGCAAGTGACGCCCATAAATTGGTGCGTATTAAAATTGATATACCAAATAATCAAGATGAATATTGGGGTATAGATATTAAAAAATCACATGCTAAGCCAAGGGCTGACATCAAAGATAACTTGAAAAATGTTTTAAATAAATATTTGATAAAAGGATCAAGAGTTCAGCAAGGCAAGGGTAAAAAAATACAAGACAAAACCACAACTAGATTTTGGCAAACTGTCCCTGTGGATAGTAATTTTCGTTTTGCACTCAACAAAGAGCATCCACTCTATCAAAGAATAAAGGAGTCCAGTGTTGATTTCAGCATACTAGAGATTTATTTTAAAGGTATAGAGGCTTATTTGCCATTAGAGGCAATACAGGCTCAGTTACAACAAAATCCACATGAAATTAAACAAGCTCAAGAGACTGCTTTGTCTGAAAATGATATTCAAAATTTAGTAACACAATTAAAAGTGTCAGGCTTGGATGATGAGTATATCACCAGTTTATTGAAAACTGAAATTTTTAAAAATAATAAGGAGTTATTGGAATGAATGGCTATCAAGAAATTAAAGAGTTTATTTTCAATAAGTTAAAAAAATCAAATAATATTGATATTAAATTAGAGATTGAAAATGCTCAAAAAGTATTAAATGTTCCCGAAATGGATTTAAATGTATTTGGTATTAGTGATATATCCTTAGGTGATGCCGACTGGCAAAGAATGCAAGAAGAGTTAGAAACCCAGTTTAATGTCAAAATGGAACAAGGGATTTTAATTAAGGGTAAAGAGCAACAAAATAGAGACACCACATGGTGGACGGGTAAAGCACAACAAGAAAATGAATCTTATTACTGGGGTAGATATAGAGAACATTTAAAAGACTCATTGCCACCAGAAGTGGTGAAAACTATTAACGACGATACTGATAGCGTAATGAATAACATTGAAAATCCCACAATTGAGAATTTTGATAGGCGTGGTATGGTGGTAGGGCATGTGCAATCAGGAAAAACAGGTAATTATGCAGGTTTAATTTGCAAGGCTGCTGATGTGGGTTATAAGTTTATTGTAGTTATTGCAGGCGGTATTAACAATTTACGAGATCAAACCCAAGCACGATTAAATGAATCTTTTATTGGTAAAGATGGTGGTGCTCAAATTGGTGTAGGTAAAGGCGATGCGAAAAATGATAAATTGCCAATTAGTTTAACAACAAAAGAAAAAGATTTTAACAAACAAGATGCTGATAGGAATGCACAGGGATTAAACTTTGAAGTCATTAAAACCCCTGTTATTTTGGTTATTAAGAAAAATATTCATTCTTTAAAAAATGTTATTGATTGGCTTGATAAGCAATATCCAAATAAAGTAGAAAATCACGCTATGCTAATGATTGATGATGAATCTGATTATGCCTCTATTGATACCAGTAAAGCAGAAAACGAACCAACAGCAATTAATAAAGGTCTGAGAAAAATATTAGCTAAATTTAATAAAAGTATTTATGTGGCTTATACTGCTACTCCTTATGCTAATATTTTTATCGATCACCAATCAGGGCACGAAGAATATGAAGATGATTTATTTCCAAGAGATTTTATTTATGCCTTAAGTGCCCCTGATAATTATTTCGGCGCAAGAGAAATATTTTTAGATAATGATAGAAAATATTTAGTATCAATTGATGATTATCAAGATATTATACCAGCCAAGCATAAAAAAGATTTTGATCTGCCCTCTATTCCTAAGAGTCTTTATGAGGCAATGCGAGTATTTTTCTTAAATATTGCTATTCGGTATTTGCGGGGACAGAACAAGCATAATAGCATGCTAATCCATGCAACGCGATTTACCGCTGTACATCAAAAATTAGCTTTTCGTGTAAGTCAGTATCTTGAACAAATACAAAAAGAAGTGAACGTCTATGGAAGATTACCAAACGCAAATCAACAAAGTAGTTTGATTCAATGTTTAGAGCATACCCTTAATACAAAATATAGTGATTTGGATTTTTCTTGGCAAGAAGTCTTGTTAAGTTTGTGTAATATTGTCAATACTGTTGTTTACAGGGAGGTTCATCAGCAAACCAGCGTAAAATTAGAATATCGTAATGATGTTGTTACTAACGCTATTGTGGTTGGCGGCACAAGTTTATCACGAGGTTATACTTTAGAAGGGTTGAGTGTTAGTTATTTTCTAAGAAGCACCGTTTTTTATGATACTTTAATGCAAATGGGCAGATGGTTTGGTTATCGTGAGGGTTATCAAGATTTATGCAAAGTTTATATGCCTGAAACCATGATTGATAATTTTGGGCATATTATTGATGCTACTGAGGATTTATTTGCTGATTTTAAAAAAATGAGCGATAAGAATATGACGCCTAAAGATTTTGGATTAGCTGTCAAAAGTCACCCTGATAGTATTTTGCAAGTTACTGCAAGAAATAAACAAAGAAATGTAACTGAATTTATGCATAGCATGTGTTTAGATGGTCGCTCAAAAGAAACTAGCTGGCTATCTAGTAAGTCAGAACATATACAAAGTAACTTATTAACACTTGAAAAAACAATCAATCAATTGCAAAATTATTCTCAATTTGAGAAAATTGGTAATAATTACTTATGGCGTGAAGTGGATAAACAACAAATTATTGATTTTTTAAGTAATTTTAAAGTTTATCAAAATGATGCCTATGGAATTTCATCAAGAATGCCAATCAACTTTATTAAAGAATATGCGGAAGATATTAAAACAAACTGGGATGTTGCGCTATATAGTGGCGGTGGAAAAAATGAAAAAATTGCTAATATTGAATTTAAAAGGGAACAAAGAAAAGTCAGGTTAAATAATGACTGTATAGAAATACAAAATAGACAAGTGTCAACTGGCACATCTGAATCAATTTCATTAGATAGACAAACAAGAAAAGAGTTAGGTAGCAACCGAAAACAGGTACGAGAAAAGATAGAAAAACCATTATTGAGATTACATATTTTAGAAACTCAGGAAAGTGAAAGGTTATCTGCATTTGGCGTTAGTTTTCCTAGTAAGATTATAAGCAACACGCAAAATATTAAATTAAAAATCAATACTGTTTATCAGCAACAGTTGTTGGACTTTTTACAATATGAGGAGCAATCTGATGATTGACAAATCTAATCCGTGGCAAGATATGCCAGAATCAACCCAAAGACGAATTAAAGCCGATACACCGCATAGTTTGTTTTGGATTACTGATTTAGAGGGTAAATATGGTTTTTTATTACAATCCAAGGAGCTATTTGATAATGTTAAATTGCCTGCTAATCTAAACGGCATAGAGTTACTAAAGCGTAATTCTACTTATGGTTATGGTGAGTTGTTTTTAGTGTTGAATGACAAAGAAGATTGGCAGATTTTTTACTCACTTTGTAATGATTTAATTTCGATTACTGATAATTATGATAATGATGCTACAATGATTAGTGCCACTGAAGTGCGATTAAAAAGATGGCAACAATTATTAAAACAAGATAGAAATAGGTCGATGAATTTACAACGACAAATGGGTTTATTTAGTGAATTATTATGTTTAAGAGATATTGTTGTGCCAAAATTTGGTATTGAGCAGGCGATTGTTTCATGGGTTGGTGCGGATTTTGATAAGCAAGATTTTTTATTGGATGATGCCATTATTGAGGTGAAATCTTATAAAACATCTAAAGGGCAAACTGTTCATATTTCTTCTATTAAGCAGTTAGTAAGTGACAAGGTGCCGTTATTTTTGCTCACTTATGGGCTAACCCAAACTGAAAATGGGGAATCTATTGCTGATATTGTAGTCAGCATAGAATATTTTTTAAGTGCAAAATCTAATGAAATTAAAAGTAAGTTTGAAGGGAAATTATTAGAATATGGTTATATGCCAGAAATAATAAAAACTGAATTTTATAAATTTATTGTTGATAAAAATCGAGCGTTTTTAACTTCTGATAATTTTCCAAAAATACAACCAAGTTATATAACACATGGAATTACAGATGTTAGGTATTCTATTGATTTGTTAGAATGTGCTGATTTTGAACAAAATATACAGAACTTTTTAGGGTAGAAAAATGATTAGCATAGAAGAGTTTCATCAAGATTTTTTACAATCCATATTGTCTGATGCAAGTAGTAGAGGATTAATGAAATCACAAGCTTTTTTTGAAAATGTTTGTGAAGAGTTGATTTCTGCTGGAGATTTAACCAAGAATTATACAAATGCCGATTATGCTAAAAAAGGCTTAGAAGCGCATGGCTTTGATTATGATGATGAGCGCAAAATATTATCTTTGTTGGTGCATCAATTTTTTCAAACGGATGAGATTGAGACATTAACAAAACAACATATTGATACCAAATTTAAGCGCCTTGAATCTTTTTACACAAAAAGCACCAAGGGTTTGCATTCGAAAATGGAAGAAACTTCAGAAGCGTACGATATGGCTTATCAAATTTATCAATGGCATGAAGACAAAAAAATAGAAAAAATTAAATTAATTGTATTTACTGATGGAAAAGCCACAAGAACTTTGTTAGGCTTACCAAATAAGAGGTTAGATGGCATAGAGATTGAATTTAGAGTAATTGATATAAGTTATTTGCATAAAATTTACTTATCAGAAGCTGCGAGCGGTGTTTTTGAAGTGAATACGAATTTACCTTATCTACAGGTTAATAGCGACTCTGATGAATACCAATCTTACTTATCCTGTATTTCTGGCGATGAATTGGCAAAAATATACGATGAATTTGGGCAAAAATTATTTGAACA
Source organism: Urechidicola sp. (assembly GCA_028599075.1). Lineage (GTDB taxonomy): Bacteria > Bacteroidota > Bacteroidia > Flavobacteriales > Flavobacteriaceae > Urechidicola. The sequence continues at coordinate 6,733 of JAQRMW010000057.1, forward strand.
AAATGTGCGAACATTTTTACAATTTAGAGGTAATGTTAATAAAGGTTTGCGTAACACCATAGAGGGTAACCCCACTATGTTTTTTGCATACAACAACGGAATTACTGCCACTGCAACAAATGTTGAAATAGAAGGCAACAAAATCAAAAAAATTCATAATTTACAAATTGTAAATGGAGGGCAAACCACTTCCGCCATTTATGCAGCGGTTAAAAATTTTAAGCAAGATGTTTCTCGCGTATCTGTACAAATGAAGTTATCAGTGGTTAAAAATTACGAAAAACAAAATGATTTTGTTTCCAAAGTATCCGAATATGCTAACACACAAAATAAAATTAATAAATCAGATTTCTTTTCAAACAACCCATTTCATAAAGACTTTAAAAATCATTCTAAAAGAATTCTTGCACCGACATCAGATGGATCTCAACTTAGAACATATTGGTTTTATGAGCGAGTTAGAGGAGAGTATTTGAATGAACAGGCTTATTTAACACCAGCTAAAAAAAGGCAGTTTCAATTGGAACATCCCAAACTCCAAGTATTGGACAAAACTTTCTTATCCAAAAGTGAAAATACCTGGTTACAAAAACCAAATATTGTCTCTAAAGGCGCTCAATATAGTTTTAGAGAGTTTGCAGACACAGTTACAAGTAATTTGGAAAAGGATGAGCTTGCCATCACAGAGAAATATTTTAAAGATGCAATTTGCCGCGCCATATTATTCAGAAATACTGAAAAAATGGTATCAAAATCTAATTGGTATGATGGTGGTTTTCGGGCACAAACTGTAACATACAGTATCGCTTATTTGGCATACTATATTAGCCAGAAAGAAAAGTTTTTGGATTTTGGTAAGATCTGGGAAATACAAAATTTGCCTGAAGTTTTAGAATTATCACTAAAAGTTATTACTCAAAAGGTTTATCAGGCTTTAACACACCCCCCAGAAGGGCATGCGAATATATCTCAATATTGTAAGAAAGATTTTTGCTGGGAAGGTTTAAAAAAAATGAATGTAGATATTTCTTTAGAGGGTTTGTTGATCGATAAAGAAGAGGAAAAATACAGCAATAAAATAGCCAAGAAAGAGAAAAAATTAGATATGGGCATAGAGATACAAACATTTATTTTGAAATTAGAGCAAGAAAAACGAGATAGATTGTTAGAATATTATCAAAAAGACGATAAAACTTCTCCTATGAAGCTCGATATCCTGAAAAAATACTGTTATGGTAATTTGCTTTTGCCTTCAGAAAAGCAATCTAAGGTGTTATATGAATTGTATAACAAAGCTACAGAAGAAGGGTTTTGTTTAGATTGACTAATTAAAGGAGTTATTATGAGTAATACAATTGAACATAGGGGTTATATCGGCAGTGTTGAATATTCTAATGAGGACAAGTGCTTTTTTGGCAAGCTAGAAATGATTGATGATTTGGTGACTTTTGAGGCGGACACGGTTGCTGACTTGGAGCAAAACTTTCAAGACAGTGTTAATGATTATCTTAGCACTTGTAAAGAATTGGGCGTAGAGGCGCAAAAAACTTACAAGGGAATTTTTAATATACGCATTAGTCCTAAATTGCATAAAATGGCCTATCAAAAGGCGTTAAAAAATAACATTTCTTTAAATGCATTGGTGGGAAAATCTTTGGAAGAATATATTGGTCGTTAATTAAGGAAGTAAATTATGGAATGGGAAACAGTCATTGGGCTAGAAATTCATGCTCAATTAAATACAAAATCTAAGATATTTTCATCAGCTTCTACCAAGTTTGGTGCACAGCCAAATTCGCAGGCGTGTGCGGTGGATTTGGGTTTGCCGGGGGTATTGCCGGTGTTGAATGTTGAGGTGGTGAATAAGGCCATTAAATTTGGCTTGGCGGTTGAGGCGCATATTAACCAGCGTAATGTGTTTGATCGAAAGAATTATTTTTATCCTGATTTGCCCAAGGGTTATCAAATTTCACAGTTGGATTTGCCGATTGTGGGCGAGGGAGAGATAGATATTAAGGTGGATGATGTGGTGAAAACCATCGGCATTACGCGTGCGCATTTGGAGGAGGATGCGGGCAAAT
>JAQRMW010000058.1 GCA_028599075.1 Urechidicola sp.
TATTCTAATTGTTTCTGAGCATATTGTGTTTCGGCTAATAATAAATCGGTTGTTTTTTCTAAGCCTTCTTTAAATCTATTGGTTCTTATTCTTAAAGATTCTTTAGATTGCTCTAAAGCTAAACTTGTCGATTTTAATTTGTTATCAGCATCTAATAACATTCTATTTGCTTTGTTAAGATCTAATCTGCTTTGCGAAACATATTGTTCGTATTCTAAAACAGACTGGTCAAATTGAGCTTTTGTTTTTTGTGATTTTCCGATATTTTTATATCCATCAAAAAGATTCCAGCTTAAAGATGCACCTACTAAATATCCGTTTGAGCTTCCTTGAAAAATATTCTTGTCATACACCTCATAACTTCCAAAAGCGTTTAAACTAGGTAAGAAAGCCATCTTTACAGATTTGTAAATTGCTTCATATGCCTCGGTTGATAATTGCATAGCTCTAATATCTGCTCTATCTTCAGATACCATAATATTAAATGGTTTTGCCAACGAATTTATAGACAAACTATCAGATGGCATTAAGACCACAGTTTCTTTTTCATTCATCAAAAAAGATAAATAATCAGAAGTGTTCTCAACGTTGCTTTTTGCAGCTTGCAATTGGTTTTGAACTTCGTTTACACGTACATCTACAGACAATAAATCTGCTTTTTGGAGGTATCCTTGTTCGTAACTGTTTTTTGCCACTTTTTGATTTTCTATTGTTAAGTCATAGGTTTTCTCAAAAACATCAACAGCTTTATAAGCCAGTTGTAATTGCATATAGGATTTTTTAACTTCAAAAGTTAAATAATCTCTTGTTCTTAGAGCTTGTAATTCAACAGCATTCATTTTGTATTTAGCAGCTTTACGTTGGTAAAATCCATCTAAATTAATCAAAGGTTGTTGCACTTGAAATACAGTTGCAAAACTGGTAACTTCATCGGGGTTGTTTAGTAGGTCAGGATTAAAATCTCCGGCGGTTAATATTCCTTGATTCAATTTTGAACCAAAAGCCATTAACGGATTTGTAGTTGCAATTCCCGAATGAGATGCAGTGATATTTGGTAAAAACACCGAATTGGTTTGTCTGTAATCCGCTTGTGCTTTTAAATATTCTTGCTCAGAAATTTTTAAAGAATGATTTTCTTCTAAAACTTTTGATAGTACTTCGGATTTTGAAATTGACTTAACTTCTTGTGACAACAAAGAAGTAGAAAATAACATTGCGAAGACAAAAATTAATACTAGGTTTTTCATATTTGTTTTATTTACTGGTGCAAAATTAGAACTAATAAAAACTACTTATTGTAACTATTGTTACTGACAAATAAGGGTTTGAGGTAAGTAGGGTTAAGTAAAAGAATCGCAATAAAGGGTTCGGAAAAAAGGCATTACATTTTATTGTAATACCTGATTATACAAAAATAATCAATTGAGATTTAAGATGGCTTGTCTTCTTTAGATGTTGGTTTTACTTCACAGTTTCCTCCAGCACAATTTCCTGAGGCGCATCCGAATGAAAAAATACCCATTGCTGCAAAATAAGTTCCGAATATTATGCCAAACCATTGCTCGTCCATGTACGAATTTATAGCAATCATTATACCGCCTAGTACATAAAGTCCTCTAACAAAGGTCCAGTTTTTTAGTATTCTATCTTTCATGCTTCTTTTACTATTATGGTTGTATTCATTTTAACTTCAGCTTTTATAGATCGTGTAATCAAACAAATAGCTTCTGATTTTTGCAAAACACGTTCTGCTCTAGCTCTATCTTTCTCATCGTAAATAATGACTGTTGGTTCTAATAAGATTTCACTCATCATAAATTTACCATCAACGCGGTCTAATTTACCTTTTGATTTACATGTAAAATTTTCGAATGCCAATTTAGAATTTTCGGCAACTGCTAAAAAAGAAGTCATTAAACAACTGCTAACTGCTGCAGTAAATAAATGCTCTGGCGACCATACACCTGGAACTCCTTTCGGAAATTCTGGTGGTGTTGCCACTTCAATACAAGCATTGTTATTTCCGTTTTCAATATTTAATTCAGGAGAACACATCATTCCTTTTCTGTCAGTGTTCCAATTGATATCTACATTATAATAGTGTGCTTCCATTTTAGTTGATTTTATTGTTTAAGCTCATCCATCCACCTCCGTTGTATACTTCAGTGAATCCATTTGCTTTTAGTTTATTTTTTGCAAACCAGCTTCTAATTCCTGAAGCGCAACAAGTAATTACCGGTTTGTTTTTGTTCAATTTTTTAAATTCATTTTGGATTGTATCCAAAGGAATATTGATTGATTTTTTTATATGCCCTTGATTAAATTCTTGATTGGTTCGCACATCAACAATAACAGCACCTTTGCTCAATAGTTCTTTGAAATCTACTTTAGGACCAAATCCTAAGATGCTTTTTAAGGTTTTAAACATTTATTTGTTCAGTTAGTTTTGAGGATTTTTTTTCTGAAACATATTCAATAATAAACCACCCATCAATCCTCCATAAAGAGTGCTGTTCAAAGGTTTTGAAGTAATAGCACATGTGCCGCTATTGCAGCCTATATAATGATAATATAGATAGCCACCTACTAATCCGATTAAGACTCCGATGATGGTCAATTTATTTTTTTGAATAATTTTCATCGAGCAAAACTCTGTCGATTTCTAAAATACGACAGTTACTTTTGTTACACAAAAGGACAACTTTATTTTTTAGTGTCTCTAGTGCCTCCATGTCCCATGGCAACAACATTCAAAATTTTTAAATTCAAGTAAATAAATTTAAAAAACTGAATAAAAGGGTTGTGCATTACGAACTTATGAAAACGAGTTATTTTTTTAGCCATTTTGTTTTTTTTTAAATTAAATTATTCAGGAATCAACCACCAAAAGGGTTTCATTTTAGCTTTGTAAATAAAAGCATGATGTAATGCTAGTTTAACCCAATGGCCAGCCAATCCAAGATCGCCAATAGTTTTTGAATTTATTCTACCAGTTTCTGGATATTTTTTATAATCTGGAACAATAGGATTGGTAGTAATAGTAACCCCTCTTCCTTTTAATAACCCAAATCCTGTAGATGCAATACAAGCAGCACCCATATTACCCATTGAGCCTAAGTGGTGCAAATCGTCATTTCCTTTTTTAATCATTTCTACTATATTATCAGCAACTAATTTTGCTGTAATACCAGAAGGCATTCCTGTTCGAGGGGGTGTTGGGAAAATTGGAGTTCCGTTTTTACTCGTTCTAGGTTTTGAAATACCATGCGGAGGAGCAAATGCTATACCTGGAGCAAAGATATTTTTATAAGTCGGATTTTGATACGTCTCTGGCCAATCTTGTACCGTCCATTCTTCATAGGGTCTCTGAGTGTAATCTGCATCTACTAACATAAAGCCATTAAAAAGTTTTGAGGTTATGTCAATGCCACTTTTACCAAAAGCCTTAAAGCCGTGACCAGAAAAAGCAGGAATTAGCATAGCAAAATCGAATTCTTCAGTTTTGTGCTCTCCCTCTAAAGTTTCATAATGAACAATTCCGTCTTCTACTTTATTTACACCAGCTCTTTTAATTATATCAATTCCGCGATCTTGAAATACCATTTCGATAAGATCTTTTGAAGATGTTAATTTACCTCCCATTTTTACCATTAACCCATCAATTCCAAAATCTCCAACTTCATATTCGTTAGATATCCAAGTAACTGTTGCTTTATCTCTTACATTATGTCTGTTTAATTCTTGTTCTACATTCATTATGTATTCAAAAGCAGCACCTTGACAAGTAGCTTTTGCATGACCGGTACCGATTAATATTTTTGCATTTTCGCCATTTTTCATTCTTTGTATTAACTTCTCAAAATCATTCCAAGCGTGTTGAGCATGATCATAGGTACAAACAGAGGCTGTTTTATTGGTGCCAGGTTTTAAGCCTTCGGTGGCCTCAAAATTTAGTTTTGGCCCAGTAGCATTTATTAAATAATCGTAATCTACTTTTACGGTATTTCCTTTTTGCTCTCCAGTTACATATTCGGCAACAATAAAACCTTTATTTGTATTTGTATCTCCTTCTGGATAAAAGGTCGTAACCTTTGCTTGGATATATTTAATGCCTTTCTTTTTATAAAGAGGAGCTAGCGGAAAAATAAGCTGTTCGGCTTTCATTCTTCCAACTCCAACCCATATATTAGATGGGATCCACTGGTAATTACTGTTGGGAGAAACCACTACAACCTCGTGTTCTTTTGAGAGGTTTCTTCTTAAATATGAAACGGCAGTATGTCCAGAAATACCCGCTCCTAAAACTACAATTTTTGACATAAATTTT
>JAQRMW010000059.1 GCA_028599075.1 Urechidicola sp.
CGTTTTAGAAATTGTGTTGTTAGTTACCATTATATTTTAAGTTAATTGAATTTGTTTGAGCAAAATTAATTAACTTTTTTTAATAAAATTACTAATATGAAAGATTTTGATAAAAAAAATATTAATGTAATATTTTACTTGGCTTTAAAAAATGAAATTGATAATTTTACCCACCCAAGTATAAAAAATAGGCCTCCTAATGGCGTAATAAACCAAATTGTTTTAGGGTTTAATTCTAAAGTAGTGATGGCATATAACGATCCTGAAAAAAAGAAAATACCTATAAAGAAAAATAAACTAATTGTATTTTTAACTTTCTGTGAAAAATCAGCATACATATTTACGAGTAATAAAACGATTACATGAATTATTTGGTAACGAACTCCCGTTTCAAAAGTTTTTAAATCTTCAACCCCCAATTTTTCTTTTAAAGCATGTGCTCCAAAAGCACCAAATATTATAGCCAACATTCCTAATATCGATGCCAATGTTAAATTTTTATTCTTCATATTTAATCAGTATTTTTAAACAAAAATAGGACTAAAATTCTTAATTATGGAAACAGCTTCTAATAAACTAATTACAATTTTAAACGCACAGTTTTTACATGAAATTCAGATAGCACAAAGTAAGTTAGATCTAGAAGGTATTCAAAGTTTTATAGTTGATGAAAATATCATCTCAACTATAGGGACTGCTTTTGTTGAAGGCTATAAGTTACAAGTTAACGCTACAGATGTAGAAAAATCAAAACCAATTATTGACACCATAACCGAATGAGAAACATACTAATTATAGGTGCAGGAAGATCTGCATCATCATTGATAAAATATTTACTGGATAAATCGACAGATGAAAATTTACACATCATTGTTGCTGATGTAAATCTAGATTCAGCAAAATCAAAAATCAATCAACATAAAAATGCCACGGCAATAGCTTTGGATATTTTTAAAGAAGGTGAACGGAAATCTGCTATTGAAAAAGCCGATATCGTGGTATCCATGTTACCCGCACATATGCATCTAGAAGTGGCGAAAGATTGTTTGTTTTTTGGAAAAAATATGGTGACCGCTTCTTATGTATCTAAAGAAATGCAAGAATTAGATGTCGCTGTAAAAGATAAAGGTTTGACTTTCTTAAACGAGATTGGTGTTGACCCTGGAGTGGATCATATGAGTGCAATGCAAATTATTGATCGTATTCGTGATAATGGCGCAAAAATGTTGTTGTTCGAATCATTTACTGGAGGATTGGTAGCCCCGGAATGTGACGACAACTTATGGAATTACAAATTTACTTGGAACCCTAGAAATGTTGTTGTTTCTGGGCAAGGTGGTGCCGCAAAATTTATCCAAGAAAATAAATACAAATACATTCCCTATCAAAAATTATTTAGAAGAACAGAATTTTTAAATATTGATGGCTATGGTAAGTTTGAAGCCTATGCAAATAGAGATTCTCTAAAATATAGAAGTGTTTATGGTTTAGACGAAATCCCTACCTTATATAGAGGTACGATTCGTAGAGTAGGTTTTTCACGAGCGTGGAATATTTTTGTGCAATTGGGAATGACGGATGATAGCTATATAATGGAGGATTCTGAAAATATGAACTATCGAGAATTTATCAATTCATTCTTAGCATATCACCCAACAGATTCTGTGGAGTTAAAATTGCGTCACTATTTAAAAATTGATCAAGATGATAATGTGTGGGCAAAATTGTTAGAGTTGAATTTGTTTGACAAGAATAAAATTGTTGGAATTAAAGATGCTACTCCGGCTCAAATACTTCAAAAAATATTAATGGATAGTTGGACATTAAAAGAGGATGACAAAGATATGATTGTTATGCAGCATAAATTTGGCTACGAATGTAAAGGAGAAAAAAAACAAATAGAATCGCAATTAGTGGTGATAGGAGATGACCAAACTTATACTGCTATGGCCAAAACAGTTGGTCTTCCAGTTGCTATTGCAACTCTAAAAATTTTAAATAATGAGATTAAAACAACAGGGGTTATAATTCCAATAAACAAAGACGTGTACCAACCAATTTTAAAAGAATTAGAAAATTATGGGGTCATTTTCACTGAGAAAGAAGTTCCGTTTTTAGGATATAATCAAGAAAATATTAGTTAGTACTATATTAAGTCTATATATTTGCTAGGTTATTAAAAATAAACCTAGATGGAAACCTCAGCTTTAGAAAAAAGAACGCTGTCTGAAAATGAAATACTTAGCTTAAATAGTAAGTATCACAATCTATCAATTAGAGATAGGATTACAGAATTGTATCTTGATTTTTGTGTTGATGAAATAATGCTCACAAGTTCATTTGCAACAAATTCTGCGTTTTTACTTCGTGAGTTTTCTGAAGTAAATAAGGAACAAAAAATCTACTTTATCAATACCAATTATCACTTTGATGAAACCATGGAATACAAAAAGCAACTTACAAAGTTGTACGATTTAAAAGTTGAATGTATTGGAGCTAGCAAAGAAGATAATGACTTTACAACTAGAAACAAAACCTGGCATGAGTTTCCAGAATTTTGCTGTAATGTTAATAAAGTAAGACCTTTAGAAATGATAAAAAAAAGATTTACTGTTTGGGTATCAGGGCTTATGGAGTGGCAAAGTGATCATAGAGCATCTTTAGATATTTTTGAACAACGCAACGGAATTTTAAAATTTTATCCTTTGTTAGATGTCACAAAAAAGGAGCGCGAAAAGTATATATTAGAAAATAAATTGCCTTTTCACCCATTAATTGCAAAAGGATATAGCTCGGTTGGGTGTACACATTGTACAGTTCCAGGGAATGGGCGTGAAGGGCGTTGGAATAATAGTCCTAAAACAGAATGTGGAATACATCTTTAAAACTTCCTATCTGGATGAAACGGATTCAAATCTAAAGTAGGTTTTTTATCACTAACTATTTCGGATACCAACTTACCTGTAGCAGTTCCCATGCTTAATCCCATCATAGCATGACCTGTAGCAATCGTTAGATTTTTACATTTATTAGATTTTCCAATATACGGCAATCCATCTGCAGAAACTGGCCTTAATCCACATATAACATTCTCTTTTTCTTCTTGAGAAAGTGTAATACCTTCATAGTATCTAGAAGCCGCATTTGAAATTGCTTCTACCCTCACTTTATTAATTATATGGTTTATTCCTGCAATTTCCATGGTGCCTGCAAATCGTGTAAAGCCGTTCATTGGAGTTACTGCAACTTTTGCTTCAGTTAAAATAGCCGGTAATAAAATTCCCGTTGGTTTGGTTGTATTTATTCGATAGCCTTTACCTGCTTGCAATAGCAGTTTTAGTCCCAATTTTCTGCTCAATAGATCACTCCAAGATCCGGCAGACAAAACAAATTCATTTGCACTTAATTTTTGTTTTGAAGTTATTACAGATATAATACTTTCACCACTCACCTCCAAATCTTCTACTTTTTCATTAATATAAAATTGAACTCCTACTTGTTTTAAATGCATCTTTAATTCAGACATGAACTCTGACGGTGTAATATGAGAATCGCATCTAAAATGAGTTCCTCCCTTAACATTTAAACTAACATTTGGCTCTAGTATTTTTAAATCATCGAGAGTAACTTCAGAAACATCAAGTCCAACTTTAGATGCTATTTTTGCCACTTCTATTTCCTCTTCTAGCATTTTATCGGTCTGACAAAGCATTAATATTCCGTTTTTCTCATAATGAAAATTAAACTGTTCTTGCTGCTTCATATCATCATATAATTCCTGACTCCAAACAGCAATATCTTTAATTATCGGAATAGATTTTTCAACATGTTTTTGGTTGCATGATTTATTAAACGCCCATGTCCACCGTAAAAAATCTAAATCCAAACGAGGTTTAATATACAACGGACTCGATTTGTCGAACATCCATTTCAATCCTTTTTTCATTACGCCAGGAGCCGCTAACGGGACGATATGACTAGGAGATATATAGCCTGCATTGATATACGACGCCCCTCCGTCCATACTTGATTGATCGACAATAGTTACTTGATGTCCCTCCTTTTGAAGGTAATAAGCAGAACATAAACCTATGATTCCTCCACCAATTATGATTACTTTTTTACTCATATTAAATCACTTGAAATCCATTTGCATATGGATCGTCTTCATCATCAATAATAATATTATTATATCCATATACTTTCGCCCAACCTTGTATGCTTGGAACAATGGCAGGTTTACCATCTAATGTGGTTTCCTCTTCTACCCGCCCAATGAATTTTGATCCAATAAAACTCTCATGAATAAACTCTTCTCCCTTTTTTAATTTACCCTTGGCATGTAATTGCGCCAAACGAGCTGATGTACCTGTACCGCAAGGTGATCGGTCTATGGCTTTATCACCATAAAAAACTGCATTTCTACCAGATGATGTTGGGTCAATCGGATTCCCTGTCCAAAGCATATGTGTTACATCTCTAAAGGTATTGTTTTCTGGATGGATAAACATATCTGGATATTTCTCATTAATTCGATCGCGAACAACTTGCGAATATTGAATTATTTTACTCGCAGTAAAATCATGCACACCACTAAAATTTTTTTGAGGGTCTACAATTGCATAATAGTTTCCGCCATAAGAAACATCAAAATTAATTTCGCCCAATTCTGGGCAATCAATCACCAATCCTTGAGCAGCTAAAAAACTTTTTACATTGGTAAATTTTACCCAATCTACCTTCTTTCCAGTTTTACCATATTCAACTTTTACCAATCCTGCTGGGGCCTCCATCAAAATAATTCCTTCTTTTTTTGGAACTATCAACCCTTCTTCAATGGCAATCGTAATCGTACCAATTGTACCGTGACCGCACATAGGCAAACATCCTGAAGTTTCAATAAAAAGAATTGCAACATCATTTTCTGGATTGTGTGGAGGAAATAAAATACTACCACTCATCATATCATGACCACGAGGTTCAAACATCAACCCTTTGCGAATCCAATCATATTTTTTTAAAAAATGTTGACGCTTTTCGCTCATAGTAACTCCAATTAAATCTGGTCCACCTTTTACAACAACTCTAACGGGATTACCACAGGTATGTGCATCTATACAAAAAAAAGTACTTCTACTCATTTGTGATTATATCAATTGTTTTCAATCCATTTACCAATCTTGATATCTCTAAAGGATTGTCATTTTGTAACTCAGCTGGCAACAAATCATTTGGCCAATTTTGGTAACTAAACGGTCGTGCCCATCTTTTGATAGAATGGATTCCGACTGCTGTAAAACGGCTATCTGTTGATGCTGGATATGGACCTCCGTGATGCATAGAAGGGCAAACCTCAACTCCAGTAGGAACTCCGTTAAAAATAATACGGCCTACTCTATTTTGAAGTGTTGATATCACTTCTTTAAAATCATTTTCTTCGTTATCATTTGCAATTACAGTTCCTGTTAATTGTCCTTCTAAATTAGATAATATCTCTTCTAATTGATTTTTACTTTCACATTGCACGATGATAGAATACGGCCCAAAAACTTCTTGGTGCAATGTTGGATTCTCTAAAAATGTTACCCCCTCAACAGTTGTAATAACTTGTCTTGCAAAGTTGGTTTTCACATCCTTTTGATAAACAGAAACAACGGCTACATCCTTTTGTAAAATTGCCTTCTCCTTATTAACTTCATAGACTCCTATAATGTTTGGATGCAGCATACACATTGGGTCAATAGCTGCAATTTCTTTTCCTAATGTATTTACAAATTCAGTTAATGCATCACTTTTTATTCCTAAAATTAACCCTGGATTCGTACAAAATTGTCCTGTTCCTAAAGTGACAGAACCCGCATAGGTTTTTGCCAAATCTGCCGCTCTATTATTCAATGCATTCGGTAAAATAATTACTGGATTTACGGATCCCATTTCGGCAAAAACCGGAATTGGCTCTTTACGTTTCGATGCCAAATCAAATAAGGCTCGACCTCCTTTAATACTTCCAGTAAACCCAACAGCTTTTACACCAGAATGTGAAACTAATTGCGTACCAACTGAAATACCACTACTATTTAAATTAGAGAACACTCCATTTGGCATTCCTGTTTTTTCAGCAGCTTTAATTATCGCTGAGGCTACTAACTCACCTGTACCAGCATGCATCGGGTGTGATTTTACAATTACTGGGCAACCTGCAGCCAATGCCGCTGCTGTATCTCCTCCCGCTGTTGAATAAGCTAACGGAAAATTACTCGCTCCAAAAACAACTACTGGCCCTAATGCTGTTAACATTTTTCTTAAATCAGGTTTTGGAATTGGTTCGCGGTCTGGTTGTGCTGTATCTATTGTAGCCTCCACCCAAGAGCCTTCATCTACCAATTGTGCAAAAGAACGCAATTGACCAACAGTTCTACCGCGTTCTCCTTGTGCGCGTCCTGCCGGCAATCCTGTTTCTGAACAATAAGTGTTTATTAACTCGTCTCCTAAATCTAATATCTCATCAGCAATTGCATTTAAAAATACCGCCTTTCTTATTCCAGAAATATTTCGGAATTCTTTGAAAGCTGATGTTGCCAAGGAAACTGCCTTATTAATTTCTGCAGTAGATGTCTCGTAGAATATCATTTCGTTTTCCACATTCAATTGTGGATTAAATGTTTTAAAAGTAATTGCTCCTTTATTTGATAAAAAACTTCCTATATAATTTTTTCCTGTTATCATTTTATAAATTTTTATAATCCGGTAAAGTTGGTCTTGTTATCAATCCTTCTTCAATAATTGAAATTACATATTTTCTTTCATCACCAAATAATGGTAAACGGGGTTCGCAAACAAATTCAGTTCCAATATTTGTATAGGTTTCTGCCAACTTAATATTCTGTACTAATTTAGGATTAATATCCAACTCTAGCAAAGGTAAAAACCATCTATAGATTTCAATAGCTTCTTGTATTCTACCGGCTTTTTGCAGCTCATAAATTGCAACTGTTTCTTTTGGAAATGCACAAACCAATCCTGCAACCCAACCATCAGCACCCATCAACAGGCTTTCTAAAGCCACAGTATCAACACCCGTCATAATTTTTAGACGATCGTCAAATCTATTTTTAATTCGTGTAACATTTGAAATATCTCTAGTAGATTCTTTTACTGCTTCGATATTGTCGCACATCAACAATTCTTCGAACATATCTAAGGTAACCTCAATTTTATAATCCACAGGGTTGTTATAAATCATAATTGGCAACTGAGTACTTTTTGCTACGGATTTAAAATATTTTACGGATTCTCTGTCACCTGCTTTGTAACGCATTGGTGGTAACATCATTAGTCCTGACGCTCCGTCTTGCTCTGCAATTTTTGCTGCTTCAATTGCTCCTTTGGTAGATTGTTCGGCAATATTCATCAACACCGGAATTTTACCATTTACCAAGTTAACTGTTGCTTTTGTCAATGTTCTTCTCTCCTTTTTTAACAAAGTACTTGCCTCGCCAAGGGTGCCTCCCAAAACTATTCCGTGAACACCAGCATCAATTTGTGCTTTAATATTGGTTTCAAACATTTGTAAATCTAATATATCATTTTTGGAGAATTTGGTTGTAACTGCTGGCATTACGCCTTTCCATTCTATGCTCATAATTGTAGATTTTAGAATGCAAAATTAAGAGATACTATACACTTATATTTCTCAAATAATATCCATTATTAATATTATTTTATCCATAAAATAAATACTAAACTAATATTAGATTAATTTTTGACTATTTTTGTTTTCTGTATTAGTACAATATCTCATGAAAGTTTTACCTTTTAAAATTCCGAAACCTGAAAATGAGGCACTCGTTTATCAAGAAGATGATGAAGTTCTTTTTCATAATAAACTACATCAGCATGAAGAAATTCAGATTAGTTTTATATTAAAAGGAGAGGGAACTTTAGTAATTGGTGATTCTATTTCTGATTTTAAAATGGATGATATCATTGTTATTGGCAGTAATATTCCACATGTTTTTAATAGTGATATAGCGTCAAAAAAGTCTTCTTTTATGATGACATTATTTTTTACACGCAATTCTTTTGGAAACAATTTTTTTGACTTAAACGAGTTTCATTCATTGAAAGCATTCTTTAAGAAAAGTACTCATGGCTTCAAAATCTTATCAAATAAGCTAACTTTAAAAAAACACTTCTTAACACTTAAGAAAGCGTCAAAATTAAAGCGTTTCATATTACTATTTGAAATATTACAAGTCATCAATAAATCAAAGACAAAACAATTATCCTCTTTCATTTATCAAAAAAGCCTTAAAGATGTTGAGGGAAAACGAATGAGTGCTGTGTTTGAATATACGATGAAAAATTTTGCGCAACCTATTTATTTAAAGCAAATAGCTTCTGTAGCAACTATGACTACCAATGCCTTTTGCAAGTATTTTAAACAGCGCACAAACAAAACTTATTTTCAGCTATTGAATGAAATTAGGATTGCAAATGCTTGTAAATTACTTGTTCGCAACAAAGACCTATCAATTAATGAAGTAGCACTTCTATCAGGGTTTCAAAATATTTCTAATTTCAATAGAAAATTTAAGTTGGTAAAGAAAATGACGCCTAGTTGGTTTAGGAAAATAAATTAAGAACCTTTCCAAAAAAAAATCAAAACTTATTCATCTCTTTTAGCAACAATATATTGATTTATTCGTTGTTCTAAAATGGCAAGGGTTACTGTTCCTTGTTCTAATATAACTTCGTGGAATTCGCGAATGTCAAAGTTGGTGCCTAACTTAGATTCAGCTTTTTCACGAAGTTCTCTTATTTTTAACTCTCCTATTTTGTATGACAATGCCTGCCCTGGCCAAGAAATATATCTGTCAATTTCAGTATTTACATTATGAATTGATAGTGCAGAATTAGAGCTCATATATTCAACTGCTTGTTCTCTTGTCCATTTTTTTGTGTGAATTCCAGTATCAATTACCAATCTACATGCGCGCCACATTTCATAAGTTAGCTTTCCAAATTGTTCGTAAGGTGTTTCATAAATTCCCATTTCATCGGCTAAAAACTCACAATACAAACCCCAACCTTCTCCGTAGGCAGATAGGTACATATCACGTCTAAATTGCGGAATACTATCTCCTAACTCGTTATTTAAACTCCCTTGTAAATGATGCCCCGGAACTGCTTCATGTACCGTTAATGATGGCAAAACATACAAAGGGCGACTACTTAAATCATAGGTGTTTACCCAATAATATCCTGGTTCTGTGCTGTTTTTACTTGTACCAATATATCGTCCTGTTGTGTATTTTGGGGCTATGGCATCAGGCACTGGAGCAATACCATAAGGCTTTCTCGGTAAAGTAATAAAATATCGTGGCAATAGTGCATCAACTTTTTTGGCAATGTTACGCGCTTCTTTTAAAAGATCATCAGCAGTTTTAGCATAGAATTGCTCATCTGTTCTAAGGAATTTTAAAAACTCAGCAAAGGAACCTTCGAAATTTACTTCGTTGATAACCTGCATCATTTCTGATTTAATTCGTGCTACTTCTTCTAGACCTTTTTGGTGTATTTCATCGGCAGTCAAATCTAGAGTTGTGTAATAATGAATTCTATTTTGATAATAGGCACTTCCGTTTGGTGTAGATGATACGCCGATTACAGTTCGTGTTCTTAGTAAATATTCTGATTCAAAAAATTGTTTTACTTTTTTAAATTCTGGAGTCACACTTTTTTCAATGGCTATTTTTGCTGCAACCAAAATTGAATCTTTTTGTGATGCTGATAATTGCTCAGGCAAATTAAAGAAAGGCGAATAATAGTAGCTGTCTTTATAATCAGTTACTATATGTTTATCGTAAGATGATTCGTATCCTTTTTCAAAAATTACTTTGGGTTGTGAAACTCCCTCATTTAATCCTTTTCGCAATAAAATAAAATGTTGATTTACATATTCTGGAATTGCATTTAACTTGTTTAAGTATTCCTTTACCTGCGTAGAATTCGCCAACGGACGCACCATATATGGTAAGTTATTATGAAATCCTGCATCTGACAATAGTGGATTTAAATATTCTTTAAATTCATAAAAATCAATTGATTCTTGTAATTGAAATTGTAATAATTGGAGTGAAATGTTTTCTGTTTCAGATAAGTCAGTTTTATCAATTTTTGATAACTGATTTAGAATCTCTTTCGCATAGTTTGCTTCAGATTTATAATATTCTTCAGTAAACAATCCTAAAGGGAATTCTTTATCATCATACGATTCTCTATCCTGATAATTGGTAATTATTACAGCTAATTTTTCTGATGCCGTTTCTGTTATAAAACTCATCAACATCAAAACTACCAATAGCGATATACTTATTTTTTTAATCATGTTGTTATAAATTATCTAATTTTTGTTTTAATTTTTTAGTCAAACTATTTACTATCAAATCATACGAATGGTCAATCAATTCTATAAAAAATTCATCTGATAAGTTTCCTTCTGGCTCAACGGTGTTCCAATGCTTTTTACTCATATGCCACCCCGGGATAATAGTTCCATCATATTCTTCTCGCAATTCAATTGCCCAATCTGGGTCACATTTTAGATTAACTCCAAATGGAATTCTATTTAATCCACAAAGTGCAAACATCTTACCCATTACTTTAAAAACCAGTGTCGTTTCATCGAATGGAAAATGTTCTGTCACTCCTTTTTTTGATAAGCAATAGTCTCTGTATTGTTCTACGTTCATAATTAATCACGAGTTTTGAGTTACGAATTATGAGTTCATCATTTTGTATAAAATAGGCTTACTTGGAGTTGCATCGTTTTTAAAAGGTGCAATTTGTAAATTCAATAAATAATTCCCATCTCTAATTTGACTATCTACATAAATAAACTCTGTGATAGTTGCATCTAGTCGTTGAGCCCCATCAAAATTCCAAAAAGCTTTGTGGGCTTCTAACTTGCCTTCATCTTTTTCTTTATCAACAGATGGGAGGTCTATCAACAAATGTTTTACTCCTATTTCTTTTATATATTCCGCACATTCTTTTGTGAGGTATGTTGGATTTGTATTTGAATATTGTTTCGATTTTTTTGATTCAACATTTGGTAAAGTTCTTATAATCAATGCTTCTGGACGATTCTTTTGTAATGCTTCCACAACCTGGTTTTTTGTAATAACAGCATCTTTGTTTTCTTGAATTTCGGGAGTGATAGAAATCAATTCAGCCATAAAAAAGAATGTTTTTAAACTGTCATTTATGTTGTAAAATTCTTTAGTGATATGACCAATACACTCGGTGTGCGTACCATGTGCATGTGGGTTAAAAGCAATGTTATTAAAGTTGACTGCGCCGCCTTGAGCAACATTACCTACCCAATTATCAACAATTACAGGACTAATTTTTGGGGCATCCAAATACCATGCATTCACATTTTCTATTGATGCGGATAACTCGATAGAAATGTCAATGGGTTTTGACAAATCAATGGTATGTTCTTGGTTGTTTGTTCTTAATTTGATTTTCACATTTTAAAAATAAAGTTTTTTTTTGATTAATCATTTATTATAAATAATTCTGATGCGATTCCATCAGCTAAGAATTTTCCTTTTGGGGTTGTTTTTAAAATAGTGCCTTCTACTTTTAACAAGTTTTGATTCACAAAAACTGTTATTTCATTTAAAAGATATTCATGTGCTTCTTCCCCAAATTCATCATTAATCCTGTTCAAATCAACACCCCAAATAGTCCGCAACCCTGTCATAATATATTCATTGAATCTATCTTTCTTTGACAATACTTCTCTTTCTGATGGAAGCTCCTTTTGATTTATACACTTTATATATTTTGAATTATTGGCAACATTCCAACTTCTAATTTTTCCATCAAATGAATGTGCTGATGGCCCAAAACCATAATACCGAATTCCTTTCCAGTAAGAGGTATTATGCTTTGAGAAAAAATTAGGTTTTCCAAAATTCGATATTTCATAATGTACAAATCCATTTTTAGCGGTTTCTTCCACTAAAATATCAAAATGTTCCGCCGCTAATTTTTCATCTAATGGCGGATAAGTTCCTTTTTTAATAAAAGAATCTAAAGCAGTTTTAGGCTCAACGGTTAGGGCATAACTCGAAATATGCTTGATTCCTAAATCAAAAAGCTTTTGTAAATTCTCTCTCCATTTATCAGAACTCATATTGGGGATTCCATAAATTAAATCTACCGTAATATTCTCAAAGTAGCGAGTAGCCACATACAAACTATCAAGAGATTCGGATGAAGTATGAGCACGATTCATCATTTTTAAATCATCATCAAAAAAAGATTGAATGCCAATACTTAGCCGGTTAATTGGAGTTTTTGATAGTTCGATTATTTGATTTTCGGATAAATCATCTGGGTTTGCCTCTAAAGTTATCTCTGGATTTTGAACAACATTAAAGTTTTGATAAATCGCATCAATCAAAAATTGCAACTCATCAATTAATAATAAAGAAGGAGTGCCTCCTCCAAAATAAATAGTTTCTACAGCTTCTTTAAGTTCATTTTTTCTAAGTTTGATTTCATCTGCAATCGCAGTAATCATTTCAGACTTTCTTTTAATAGAAGTTGAAAAATGAAAATCACAATAATGACATGCTTGTTTGCAAAATGGGATATGAATATAGATTCCTGCCAAAATTATTTTACCCTCTTTTGATTTTGCTTTACAAAGGCGCTCCAACCGGAATAAGATTTCCCCACATTCACTCTTCCGCTGTTATAAAAGTGACAAACTGCCGCAGCCAACCCATCAGTAGCATCCAAGTTTTTTGGCAATTCTTTTAGTTTCAAAGTATTTTGTAGCATCCCTGCAACTTGTTCTTTACTCGCATTGCCGTTTCCTGTTATTGCCATTTTTATTTTTTTAGGAGCATATTCTGTAATGGGAACTTGTCGTGATAATCCTGCTGCAATAGCAACTCCTTGTGCTCTCCCAAGTTTTAACATAGACTGTACATTTTTACCGAAAAAAGGAGCCTCGATAGCTATTTCATCAGGGTGATAAGACTCAATTAACTCAATGGTACGATCAAAAATTAGTTTCAATTTAACATAGTGGTCATCATACTTTTTTAAGTTTAGCTCGTTCATCAACATAAACTTCATTTGCTTATTTTCAACTTTTATCAAACCAAAACCCATAATTGTTGTTCCTGGATCGATACCTAATATGATTTTTTCTGTGGACAATATTTTGTTTCTTTGTGGTAAATGTACAACAAATCAAAAACAAACTCCTACTGAGTTTTTATACTTTTCAATGCTCATACTAACAATTCTTATTACAATTATATACACCTTATTAATTGGGGTTTTTATTATTGGATTTGACCGTGTTAAGAGTTTCAATAAGCTAAAAAACAATTCTATAAACTCGTTTTCGATTATTATTCCGTTTAGAGATGAAGCTGAAAATTTACCTGATTTACTAATCAGTTTATCACAAATAAACTATCCAAAATTGATGTTTGAGGTTTTTATGGTAGATGATGATTCAACTGATAATGGAAAAGAAATAATTGAAAATTTTAAAAAAGCAAATCCTACTTTCTCAATTCATTTAATAAAAAGTATTAATAAATCAAAGTCACCAAAAAAAGACGCAATAGAAACAGCAATTCAATTAGCAAGATTTGATTGGATTGCTACAACAGATGCAGATTGTAAAGTGCCAAAAAACTGGTTACTGTCTTTTGATAGTTTTATTCAAGAAAACAATTCAAAAATGATTTGTGCTCCAGTTACATATCAAATAAAAAACACTTTTCTAGAGCAATTTCAACTTCTTGATTTTATTAGTTTGATTGGAACAACAATAGGAGCTTTCGGGGTTAAAAACCCATTTTTATGCAACGGGGCAAATCTGTGTTATTCAAAAAAAGTGTTTTTTGAGGTTGGGGGGTTTGAAGGGAATAATTCCATTTCTAGCGGTGATGATATTTTTTTGGTTCAAGATAACTTAAGAGGGTTATCTTTGATTAATTTTAGGGTGCTAATATACAAATTTTTATTTCTATAATTATAACGATATTCACATTCCTTTAAATGTAAAAAGAACTTG
>JAQRMW010000006.1 GCA_028599075.1 Urechidicola sp.
CAAATTTATTTTTTTATAGTAGCATTATTAATAAGTGTTAATAGTTATTCTCAGCTTACAATAACAGCTGATGGGAATGGTATTGTAGATTTTTCCTATGGCGCTTCATCTGATTGGAGTTTATATAGTCCAGGGTTTGATCCAGTTGTACTATATATGTGGATTGATGTTGGACAAAACTCTCAACCCTACTCATATGATGATGATTGGAATGGAACGTTAGTAAACTTAAGTTGGAATGGAACTGCACATGTTGGAACAGTTGATTTTACAAGTTATAATTGGGCTGTTGGAGGGGTTATCCCAACGGGAACTACAATTACAGATTTTAATCTTATTTTAAGAAATCCTGCAGGAGATAATCAGACTGGAAATCTTTTAGCAAGTAATTTTGGCTATTCGCTTTCTGTTTTGCCTGTTGAGGAATTTACAACTTCAGCAATTAGTATATACTCTTTTGAAAACAGAATAAATATCAAAGGTTTAAAATCGAATGAAAGTTACACGCTTTCTATTTTTGATACGATGGGAAGACAAGTTAAAACAATTACATCAAATTCAGATAGTGTTGATATTTCAGAATTACATACTGCAGTTTATTTCTTAGTGTTAGAAACAGCTGAAGGGGATATCATCAGAAAAAAAATAATTCAGTAATAATTATTTCTTAATTTTGTTTAGGAGCTTAACAGAAATGTTAAGCTTTTTTACTTTAAAAATTACCAAAGAGTTTCATATCTTGAAACTTTATTATGAGCAACACATCTAACAAAAGAATCAACATTTATTTTATCACTATTGTCATCACATTAGGTGGTTTACTATTTGGCTATGATACAGGAGTTATAAATGGGACGCAATTTTATTTTTCAAAATACTTTGAACTCACAGGAGCCATAAAAGGATTTATAGTAAGTAGTGCTTTATTAGGCGCCTTATTTGGTGCAGCCATTGCTGGATTACTAAGTAAACGTATTGGTAGAAAAAACTCATTGATTATTGCAGCAGTTTTATTTGCTGTTTCTGCATGGGGTTCTGGTATGCCAGCAATGTTACCAGAAACAACTACCCTATTAGTTATTTTTAGAGTATTGGGTGGTTTAGGTATCGGAATCGCCTCTATGAATGCACCGATGTATATTGCCGAAATCGCTCCTGCAGAAAAAAGAGGAACTTTAGTTACCTTTTATCAATTAGCTATTGTAATAGGATTTTTTGTTGTGTTTTTAGCCACATATATGATTGGTAATAATCTAAGCGAAGCACAAAATATTGAATATGGTTGGAGGCAAATGTTCTGGTCAGAGTTAATTCCTGCAGGTTTATTTTTAGTATTACTATTCTTTGTACCGAAAAGTCCACGTTGGTTAATGTTGAAAGGTAAAGAGGGAGAAGCAAAAATTATTTTAGCTCAAATACACGGACAAGAAACTGCTGAAAAAGAATTTGTTGAAATTAAAGAATCTATACATAAAGATAGTACTTCAGAAAAAGTATCAATCTTTTCAAAATCAATGTTATCAATAATTATTATAGGTACAGTTTTATCAGCATTACAACAATTTACGGGGATCAATGCAGTATTATATTATGGAGCTGACATTTTTGAACAAGCCCTTGGTTTTGGGCAAGAAGATATATTGAAACAACAAATACTCTTAGCAACAGTAAACCTAATTTTCACTTTTATTGCGATGTATGCAGTAGATAAATTTGGAAGAAAACCATTATTAATGATTGGTGGTTTTGGAATGTTGATAGGTTTTTTAATAATGGGATTCACATTGTACTTCAGTGATTATTCTACAATCAATGCTGCTGGTATGCAGTCAATATCACAAGCAGAAGGAATTATAAGCTTAATAGGTGTCTTAATTTTTATAGGTGCTTTTGCTATGTCTATGGGCCCTGTAGTTTGGGTGATTTTATCAGAGATATTTCCAAATAAAATAAGAAGTATTGCTATGTCTATTGCTGTTGCAGCGCAATGGTTAGCCAACTATTTTGTGTCTCAAACTTTCCCTATAATGGTAGAGAGCGATGCAAATAAACTACAATTAGATGGAGGTGTTTGGAACAATGCACTACCCTATTTTATATTCTCATTCTTTATTGTAATCATTATTATATTTGTATGGAAGTTTATTCCAGAAACCAAAGGTAAAACACTAGAAGAAATGGAAACCTTGTTTGATAAATAAGAGTAAGTATCTTTTGTTAGATTAAAAATAATGAAGTAATAAGCTTATTTCAAATTCAAAAACCCAACTGTTAAGTTGGGTTTTTTGCTTTAACTATTTATTTAAGATTATATACTTGTAATCTATAAAAATTATTCTTCTAGTTTAAATGTAATCACAGGTTTTATGGCATGATTTGCTAAATCTTTTGATAAACTCCCGCTAAAAAAATGCATTAACCCTCTGTATCCATCAGTGTTTAATGCAATCATATCAGCATCAATAAAGTCACAAAAATTTAAAATCCCCATTTTAACAGAATCATCATTGTGAATGTTAATGGTGAATATGTCCTCATCATACCCTTTAATATAATCCTTAATTTTAAGATGTGTTTTTAAAGTCGGCTCAAATTTTTGAACGGTATTTATTTTTAAAAGGTGAATTTTAGCATCAAATATTTTTGCGAATTGCACAATTTTTGGAAAAGACTTTTTGTTTTCAGGTCCAAAATCAGAAGCGAAAATTAAATTTTCAATTTTAAAATTTTCAATTTCATTTTTAATAACCAGAACAGGTACTTTAGATCTACGTACTACTTTTTCTGTATTAGACCCAACAAGAATTTCATTAAAACCAGAAACCCCTTTTGACCCCATCACAATTAAATCTACATTTTGTTTTGTGCTTTCTTCGATAATTCCATCAAAAGTTTCATGGAAAAAGACGGACTTTACAACCTTTATATCTTTTAAAAAATAACGCTTAGTCATTTTTTCAAACTTCTCCTGAGCTCTTTTCATATATAGCAAGGTGGTAGGAGAATTGCTTTCATTCCCATAGTTCGATGGGTCAATTATATCAGTTGGCAGTTCTAACATATGCAGCAGGTGTAATTCACTACCTGTTTGTTTTGCAATTTTTGCAGCAACTTTAGCAGCATATATTGCCTGTTCTGAAAAGTCAATTGGTACTAGGATTTTTTTCATCTTAATCAATTTTAGTTGTGAGTCGATTTTGTAAATATAGAAAAAAATATACATATGCATAATTGATTTTCATCATTTAAAAATAAGTTATATATTTGCACTCGAAAACAAAGAATAATTGGAAAGTGGAGGGGACGTAAAGTCCCCTCTTTTTATACAAAGAAATGAATCAGGAGATTATAAAGAAGTTGGTTGATGAAGCATTAGAAGAGAATGAAAATCTCTATTTAATTGAACTCTCTTTTCTTGCCAATAATAAAATTCTTGTTGAGGTCGATGGAGATACAGGAGTAAACCTTAGAGAGTGTATCCGAATTAGTCGACATGTTGAGCACAATTTAGATAGAGAAGAAGAAGATTTTGCACTCGAAGTAACATCGGTAGATATTACCAAACCTTTAAAGGTACAACGTCAATATGTAAAGAATATTGATAAGACTTTAAAAGTAAAAACTATTGATAATGAAAAGTTTGAAGGAACATTGAGAAATGTTGATGATAACGAAATTACACTAGAGTGGAAGGCAAGAGAGCCTAAACCAATAGGAAAAGGAAAAGTAACTGTTGTTAAAACAGCAGTAGTAGCATATAAGAATATACAAGAAGCAAAAGTGAAGATTATTTTTTAATTAGATAGATGGAAAATTTAGCATTAATAGACTCGTTTTCAGAATTTAAAGATGACAAGAGTATAGATAGAGTAACGCTTATGGCCTTATTAGAAGAGGTTTTTAGAGCGGCTTTAAAAAGAAAGTTTGGATCGGATGATAACTTTGATATCATTATAAATCCAGATAAAGGAGATTTAGAAATTTGGAGAAATAGAGTTGTTGTTGCCGACGGAATGTCTGAAGATGATAACGAAGAAATCGAATTGACTGAGGCACGTAAAATTGAACCAGATTTTGAAATTGGAGAAGACGTGTCTGAAGAAGTAAAGTTGATGGATTTAGGGCGTAGAGCAATTTTAGCTTTAAGACAAAATTTGATTTCAAAAATCCATGAGCATGATAGCACAAACATCTTTAAGCACTTTAAAGATTTGGAGGGTGATATTTATTCTGCCGAGGTACATCACATCAAACACAATGCAATTATTTTGTTAGATGATGATGGTAATGAGTTAATCATGCCAAAGAGTGAGCAAATCCGTTCAGATTATTTTAGAAAAGGAGAATCTGTAAGAGGGATCATTAAATCTGTAGAATTAAGAGGAAATAAACCTGCAATTATTTTATCGAGAACTGAACCAAGGTTTTTAGAAAAATTATTTGAACAAGAAATCCCTGAAGTATTTGATGGATTAATTACTATTGAAAAAGTAGCTAGAATTCCTGGTGAAAAAGCAAAAGTAGCAGTAGATTCTTATGATGATAGAATTGACCCAGTTGGTGCATGTGTTGGTATGAAAGGATCAAGAATTCACGGAATTGTTCGTGAACTAGGAAACGAAAATATTGACGTAATCAACTATACCAAAAACGAACAATTATTTATTGCTAGAGCTTTGAGTCCTGCTAAAGTAACACTGGTAGAGATTCATGAAGAGGAAGATCGTGAAGATGGTAAGAAAGGAAGGGTAGATGTATATTTAAAACCAGAAGAAGTATCAAAAGCAATTGGTAGAAATGGTGTAAATATTAGATTAGCTAGTGATTTAACAGGATATGTTTTAGATGTTCAAAGAGAAGGTGTAGAAGATGATGATGATGTTGAATTGTCAGAATTTTCTGATGAAATAGAAGGATGGGTTATTGACGAATTCCAAAAAGTTGGTTTGGATACAGCAAAATCTGTATTGGCACAATCTGTTGCTGAATTGGTAAAAAGAACCGATTTAGAAGAAGAATCTATTGTAGAAGTTCAAAACATTTTAAAAGCAGAATTTGAAGGCTAAACAATTTAGCTTTTGCACTATAAATATTAAAGAGTAACAAAAAGAGAGTATGTCTGAAAACAAAACAATGCGACTGAATAAGGTTTTGCGAGAACTCAACATTTCGTTAGATAGGGCTGTAGAGCACCTAGCATCTAAGGGACATGAAATTGAATCTCGTCCAACCACTAAAATATCTAGCGAAGAGTATGAAGTACTGCTAGATGGTTTTCAGACGGATAGAAGCAAGAAAGCAGAATCTAAAGAAGTTGGTGAAGAAAAGCGTAAGGAGAAAGAAGCGATTGCTTTAGCTCGTGAGCAAAAACTAGAAAAACAACGTTTAGAAGAAGATGCAAAACAAGAAGTTTTAAAAGCAAAAGCTGATAAACTTGAGTTGAAAACAGTAGGTAAAATTGATATTGGTCCAAAACCGGTTAAAGAAGTCGCAAAAGAACCAGTAGAGGAAAAAGTTATTGAAGAACCAAAAGTTGAAACACCCAAACAAGAAGTAATAACCGCCAAAGCTAAAAAGCTTGGAGTTAAAGAAGTTGGTAAGATTGATGTTGAGCCAAAGCCAAAAAAGGTTAAGAAAACAGAGGCCAAGAAAGTAGAAGCTGTAGAGAAGGTTAAAGAAGAAAAAGTTGTTGAAAAACCAGTAGCAAAAACCGAAGAGGAGACTGCAGTTGAACCTGAGTCAATCAAAACTGAATACAAAAAATTAGAAGGAGCAAAAGTTACAGGTACTATTGACTTGTCAAAATTTGCTAAGCCTAAAAAGAAAAAGCCTGAAACTAAACCAGGAGCTAAAGCTGGTGCAAAACCAGGAGCAGCAACTGCTGATAAGAAGAAACGAAAAAGAATCAAAAAAGATTTTAAACCGGGTGGTCAAGCAGCAGGAAATAGAAAAGGTGGATTTAAAGGAAAACCAGGAGGAAGAAGACCTCTTGTTAAAGAAGAGCCATCTGAAGCAGATGTGCAAAAACAAGTTCGCGAAACTCTAGAAAGACTTCAAGGAAAAGGTAAAAAATCTAAAGGAGCAAAATACCGTAAAGATAAAAGAGACTCGCACAGAGAGCAGTCAGAAATCGATTTGGAAATCGCTGCAGCGGAAAGCAAAATTCTTAAAGTAACGGAGTTTGTTACTGTAAGTGAAATTGCTACAATGATGAATATTCCGGTAACTCAAATTATTGGAGCATGTATGTCATTGGGTATGATGGTGACGATGAATCAGCGTTTAGATGCTGAGACCTTAACAATTGTTGCTGAAGAATTCGACTATAAAGTAGAATTTGTTGGTGCTGAAGTTGAAGATGCAATTATTGAAGTTGAAGATGATGCAAAAGATTTAATTGGAAGAGCTCCAATTATTACCGTAATGGGTCACGTAGATCACGGTAAAACATCGTTGTTAGATTATATTAGAAAAGCAAATGTTATTGCAGGTGAGTCAGGTGGAATTACACAGCACATTGGTGCATATGGTGTAGAGTTAGAGAATGGCCAGCACATTGCATTTTTAGACACGCCAGGTCACGAGGCATTTACTGCGATGCGTGCACGTGGAGCACAAGTTACCGATTTGGTAATTATTGTAGTGGCTGCAGATGATGGGTTGATGCCGCAAACAAAAGAAGCTATTGCACACTCACAAGCTGCTGGAGTGCCAATTGTTTTTGCAATTAATAAGATGGATGTTCAGGGAGCAAATCCTGATAAAATAAAAGAGCAGTTAGCTGCTATGAATTTATTAGTCGAAGATTGGGGAGGTAAAATCCAGTCACATGATATATCTGCAAAAACAGGTCAAGGAATTGATGAGTTGCTAGAGAAAGTATTGTTAGAGGCTGAGATGTTAGATCTTAAAGCAAACCCAGATAAGCGTGCTATCGGTACGATAGTGGAAGCGTATTTAGATAAAGGGCGTGGATTTGTATCAACCATATTAGTGCAAGAAGGAACTTTGAAAATAGGTGACTATATGTTGGCAGGTAAAAATAGTGGTAAGGTAAAAGCGATGTTCAACGAACGTGGCAACCCTATGAAAACTGCAGGACCATCAACACCAGTTTCTGTTTTAGGATTGGATGGTGCTCCACAAGCCGGTGATAAATTCCATGTATTTGAAGACGAAAGAGAAGCAAAACAAATTGCGACGAAACGTTCTATTTTACAACGAGAGCAATCTGTAAGAACTCAAAAACATATCACACTAGATGAAATTGGAAGACGTATTGCGTTGGGTGATTTCAAAGAATTGAATATTATTTTAAAAGGTGATGTGGATGGATCGGTTGAAGCTTTGACAGATTCTTTCCAAAAATTATCTACCGAAGAAATACAAGTAAATATTATACATAAAGGAGTAGGTGCTATTACTGAATCTGATGTGTTGTTAGCTTCGGCTTCTGAAGCAATTATTGTTGGGTTTAATGTAAGGCCAGCAGGTAATGCTCGATTGGTTGCAGATAGAGAAGAAATCGATATCAGAACGTATTCTATTATTTACGATGCTATCAATGACTTGCGTGATGCAATGGAGGGTATGTTGTCGCCAGAAATTAAAGAAGAAGTAACGGGTAATGTTGAGGTTAGAGAGGTTTATAAAATTTCTAAAGTTGGTAACATTGCAGGTTGTATGGTAATGAGTGGTCTGATTGCTAGAAACTCATTAATTAGAATTATTCGTGAAGGTGTTGTTGTTCATTCAGGAACTTTAGAAGCTTTAAAACGATTTAAAGATGATGTAAAAGAAGTGAAGAAAGGTTATGATTGTGGGGTTCAAATCAAAGGATTTAATGATATTAAACAAGGTGATATAATTGAAACTTACGAAGAAGTAGCAGTGAAGAAAAAGTTAAAGAAATAAGACTTTGTCTTTTCCGTGTTAACGGAAATCCATAATATTAAAAAACCGATGCTTTTGCATCGGTTTTTTTGTTTACTCATTTAGAAATTCTAAATAATATTGTTTGTGATTTTTTGGATTAATATAGAATAACGTCTCTTTTTTAACTGCAAAATGAAGTAATAAATTTGCAGGCTCCATTGAAGAATGAAATTTATAATTTATGATTGAGTTTTTATATGGTATGCCAATATTTATTTGATTACCGTAATTTGTTTCTTCTTTAAATTTAAAATTACTTCCATTATATTCATCTAGTCCTTGTGCAATTAAACCCGTAAATCCACCTCCTATTATATAAGGCTCGATATGGGTTTTGTGCTTAGTAGTGTTTGATTTTATTTTAATCTTTTCTAGATTTACAATTATCGCATCACATTTTTTTTTGAACTCTTCTAAAATTACTTTTTCTTTAATTTGGCGCCTCTTGTTTTTTCTTTTTCTATAAATTGGAACCCCAAAAAGAAATAGTAGAGCTATAAATCCAAATACTACCCCAATCAAGTTTTCTAAACTGTAACGATAGAATAATATAAAAGAATATAGAAGGGTGAAAAACAGTAGTGCATATTTTAAGAATTGGAATTTTATATTTTCATTACTGTAACTTTGCATAATCTATTTTCTGATTATTATTTAGAAAGTCCCTTTTGGGAATTTAGGAGCTTATTACAATTCAATTTCAGTTTCCAAAACAACAGCACTACTAAATTTTTTCGAAATTTCTAGCAAAGCTCTATCGGCTTCTAAACGTGTTTTGTAATTACCAACTCTTACTTTCCATTCCGGAGATTCATATAGCAAAGTAGCTTTTAATTTAAACTCAACTTGAAATTCATTTTTAATTTTATAAGCTCTAATTTCGTTGCCATTGTACAGCTGAATCCTATAGCCTATACCCGTCGGATTTTCTTTATTATAAACTCTTTTTTGTTCTAAAACTTCATTTATTTTTTGAGTTTCTTGACCCAATAATGTGGTTGAAAATGCAAGACATGATATTAAAGCCGTAAAAAGGATTCTTTTAGTATTCATTTTTTTGATGCTGTTTTTTGATTTATAAAAGATAAATAAGTCGTTTAAATTCAATAAAGTATATTTAAATTTCTGTCTGTTAATCACTTTGCAAATCTATTGTTTTGTTTTTATTAAAAGGTAAACCAATACTATTTAGAAACGATATAAATTACATTTAACATTATTTTTAGATTTTGAATCTTACTAATAAATAGTACTTTTGTGCGACATTTTTAATCATTACGTAAATGGTTAGATATTATTGTATTCAACTAGAAAGAAAACTTATAATTATATGAAAAGCGTGAAACAACAACGTCTTATCTCAAGATTAACCTTGAGTAGTATTGCTTTCCTATTCATTTTTACTTTAAACTTATCAGCCCAAGGAGATGCTGCGAATGGTAAAAAACTATTCAATATGCATTGTGCTGCTTGTCATAAATTAGACAAGGATTTAGTAGGTCCAAAGTTAGGTGGGATTACTGATATTAGAACCACTGAGTGGTTAAGCGCATGGATTAAAGACAATGCATCATTTCAAGAAATAGATGCAGATGCAAAAGAAGCAGCTAATTTTAGTGCAGCTTCAATGACAGCATTTGCTTTTTTATCTGATCAAGAAATTGATGATATTTTAGAATATACAATTCCTGTTGAGGTGGTTGAAGTTGCAGGTTCAGCAGCAGCTCCTGTTGTAGTTCAAGAACAAGACAACACCTTATTATATATGCTTACAGCAATTGTTATCGTATTGGTATTGATGGTATTTAATTTATACCGTACAATGACTGTTATAAAAGATGGTGTTGAAAGTAAATCTATTGCAGATAGCCTTAACGGAGTTTGGAAAGCATTTAAAGGAAATAAATTCCTACACTTTTTATTAGTGATATTCTTCTTGTTAAATTCTGCTTACTTCGGATTCGGATGGTTAATGCAAGTTGGTTTAGATGAAGGCTATCAACCAATTCAGCCAATTGCTTTTTCACATGCTATTCATGCAGGAGATAATAAAATTGATTGTGAATATTGTCATACATCAGCAAAGCATAGTAAGACATCAGGAATTCCATCTGCAAATGTTTGTATGAACTGTCATATGAATATATCAGAAGTTGCAGAATCTACTGCTACAGAAGAACACTCAAAAGAATTTTATGATGGTGAGATTCAAAAAATCTACGATGCTGTTGGTTGGGATAAAGACAAACTACAATATATAGAAGGATACGAAAAGCAACCAATCGAATGGGTGCGTATTCATAATTTACCAGATTTTGCTTATTATAATCACTCACAACACGTAACGGTTGCAGGTTTAGAATGTCAAAAATGTCATGGTCCTGTTGAAGAAATGGAAGAAGTATATCAATACTCTCCTTTGACTATGGAATGGTGTATAGAATGTCATAGAGAAACAGAAATCGATATGACTGAAAATGGATACTATAAAAAAATCCATGAGCAGTTGGCAAATAAGTACGGTGTAGAAAAAGTGACTGAAGCTCAAATGGGCGGAATGGAATGTGGTAAGTGTCACTACTAATTAAAGAATTAAGAATTAAAAATTAAAAGATTCTCACTAAGTTATTCAATTTTTGAATCATTTAATTTTTGAATCATTAAATAAACAATATGGCATCAAACAAAAAATACTGGAAAAGTGTTGAAGAGCTAAACGAAAACAGCTCTATTGTTGATACGTTAAGACAAAATGAGTTTGTTGAAGAAATTCCGACAGATGAATTCTTAGGAAATAAAGAATCATTAGAAGAATCTTCAACAACACGTCGTGACTTTTTAAAATATGTTGGATTTACAACTGCAGCTGCTACTTTAGCATCTTGTGAAGGACCTGTAAGAAAAGCAATTCCTTATGTTGTAAAACCAAACGAAATTATTCCAGGTGTTGCAGATTATTATGCAACTGCAATTGCAGACGGTTTCGATTTTGCAAATATTTTAGTTAAAGTTCGCGAAGGACGTCCAATTAAAATCGAGCCAAACAAAGAAGCAAATGGAAGCACAAATGCACGTGTGCAAGCATCAGTTTTGTCTTTGTATGATGGCTTGCGATTGAAAGGTCCAAAACAAAACGGGAATGCTATTTCTTGGTCTGAGGCAGATGCTCAAATCGGAAAAAAATTAAAAGATATTCAAGCTGCTGGTAAAACAGTTGCTTTTTTAACGAGTACAGATGCAAGCCCATCTACTCAAAATATTATTGCTTCATTAGGTGATGTTCGTCACGTAATTTATGATGCTGTTTCAGAATCGGCTGCCTTAGATGCTTACCAAACAATGTATGGTAACAGAGCTTTACCTTCTTATGACTTTTCTAAAGCAAAAGTAATTGTTGGTGTAGGTTCAGATTTCTTAGGAGATTGGCAAGGAGGTAATTTTGAAAACGGATATGCAAAAGGACGTATTCCTACTAAAGGAAAAATGTCGCATCATGTTCAGTTCGAATCAAACATGACGTTGACAGGAGCAAATGCTGATGTTAGAGTAATGATTACTCCTGCAGAACAACATTTGGCAATGGCTAAATTGTATCAAGCAGTTGTACAAGGAATTTCGACTCGCGAAGCATCTCCAATTAATACTGCGGTTCAAAAAGCGGCAGCAAAAATTAAAAAAGCAGGAAAGAATGCTGTAGTTGTTACAGGTGTTCAAGATGCAAATATACAAGCCTATGCATTGGCTATCAACAATCACATTCAATCTGAAGTGATGGATGTTGTGGTAACAAACAACACACGTCAAGGTAATGATGCTGAGGTAATGCAATTAGTTGCCGATATGAAAGCTGGTAAAATTGGAGCGTTGATTATCAACAATTCTAATCCTGTTTATACCTTACCAAATTCAGCAGACTTTGTTGAAGGCTTAGGAAAAGTAGATTTATCTGTGTCATTCTCAATGTCAGATAATGAAACTGCAAATGCTACAGAATATGCACTAGCTACTCCTCATTATTTAGAGTCTTGGGGAATGATTGAAATGAAAAAAGGTCAGTACAGCTTAATGCAACCAACTATTCAACCATTGTTCGATACACGTCAGTTTCAAGATGCCATCTTAAAATGGTCTGGTAGTGAGCAATCTTATTATGATTATATCAAAACTTCATTTACAGATTTGGGTGCTAACGGTTCTTGGAACCAAGCATTACACGATGGTACTTTTACCGTTGATGTGACTGAAGAAGTTGTTGCAAATGAATTCGATTTATCTTTTGGATATAAAGCTCCAAAAGCTGATGGTGGTTTACAATTGCAATTATATACAAAAACTGGTTTAGGAGATGGTCAGCAAGCCAACAACCCTTGGTTACAAGAATTACCAGATCCAATTACAAGAACAACTTGGGATAACTATTTAACTATTTCACAAGCTGATGCCGAAGGTTTCGGAATTGAAAACTGGAATGTTGCTGATGGTGGACTAAACGGAAGTTTAGTAGAATTGACCTTAGGAGATGTTGTTGTAACACTTCCTGCATTGATTCAACCTGGACAAACAGTTGGTTCAATCGGATTGGCTTTAGGATATGGTCGTAAAGTAGGAATGAAAGAAGAAATGAAGACTGGTAAGAACGCTTATCATTTTTATTCTGACTTTAACAATTCACAATACGGAGCTTCATTAAAAGTTGTTGCTGGTGAGCATAAATTTGCTTGTACTCAGTTGCAAAACACCATGATGGGTCGTGGAGATATCATCAAAGAAACTACTTTAGATACATTTAATGATCATTCATTAGATCCAAAACATACTTGGAATCCTGTTCCAGTTGTTTCATTAAAACATCAAGAAGTTGAAGCAACTACAGTTGATTTATGGGATGAGTTTGATCGTTCAGTAGGGCATCACTTTAATTTATCTATCGATCTTAATGCTTGTACTGGGTGTGGATCTTGTGTTATTGCTTGTCATGCAGAGAACAATGTGGCTGTTGTAGGAAAAGAAGAAATTAGAAAATCTAGAGATATGCACTGGTTGCGTATTGATAGATATTATTCATCTGACATGACAGCTGAAAGAGCTGAAGAAGAAGGTGTAGGAGTAAAACAAAAATTTGCTGAGATGGAAGACCCATCTGCAAATCCAACAGTAGCTTTCCAACCAATCATGTGTCAGCATTGTAACCATGCGCCTTGTGAAACTGTGTGTCCAGTTGCGGCAACATCACATGGTCGTCAAGGCCAAAATCATATGGCATATAATAGATGTGTTGGTACACGTTATTGTGCAAATAACTGTCCTTATAAAGTACGTCGTTTTAACTGGTTTGATTATGCTAATAATGCTGAATTTGATTTCAACATGAATGACGATTTAGGAAAAATGGTATTGAACCCTGATGTAACTGTTCGTACTCGTGGAGTTATGGAAAAATGTTCTATGTGTATCCAAATGACACAAGCAACTATTTTGAAAGCGAAGAAAGAAGGAAGGCCTGTGAAGGACGAAGAATTCCAAACAGCTTGTTCAAATGCTTGTAGTACAGGAGCAATGATTTTTGGAGATATCAACGATAAAGAAAGTCAAGTTGCAAAACTAAAAGAAGATAAAAGAGCATATCACTTGTTAGAGCATGTTGGTACACAACCAAATGTTGTATATCAAGTTAAAGTGACAAATGCTTAAGAATAAAACTAGATTAATAATTAGATAATTATATATAGACTATGGCGTCGCATTACGAAGCACCTATAAGACAACCTTTAATAATTGGAGATAAAAACTACCACGATATTACTGTGGATGTTGCTGCTCCTATAGAAGGAAAAGCAAACAAACAATGGTGGATAGTATTTGGTATAGCATTAACTGCTTTCCTTTGGGGAGTTGGATGTATCATTTATACAATCGGAACCGGAATTGGAGTTTGGGGATTGAATAAAACCGTTGGTTGGGCATGGGATATCACAAACTTTGTTTGGTGGGTAGGTATCGGTCACGCAGGTACATTGATATCCGCAGTACTATTATTGTTCCGTCAAAAATGGAGAATGGGTATTAACCGTTCTGCAGAAGCCATGACAATTTTCTCGGTAATTCAAGCAGGTTTATTCCCAGTTATTCACATGGGTCGCCCATGGATGGGATATTGGGTTTTACCAATGCCAAATCAATTTGGGCCTTTATGGGTAAACTTTAACTCACCTCTTTTATGGGATGTATTTGCAATATCAACTTATTTATCTGTATCATTAGTTTTCTGGTGGACAGGTTTATTACCAGATTTTGCAATGATTCGTGATAGAGCAGTGAGACCATTTCAAAAGAAAATTTATTCTTTATTGAGTTTCGGTTGGTCAGGTAGAGCAAAAGATTGGCAACGTTTTGAAGAAGTATCTTTGGTACTTGCTGGTTTAGCAACTCCACTTGTACTTTCTGTACACACTATTGTATCAATGGATTTTGCTACTTCGGTGATTCCAGGTTGGCATACAACTATTTTCCCTCCATATTTTGTGGCAGGAGCAGTATTCTCAGGATTTGCAATGGTAAATACCTTGTTGATTATCATGCGTAAAGTATCAAACTTAGAAGCATACATCACCATACAACATATCGAATTGATGAATATCGTAATCATGATTACGGGGTCTATAGTAGGTTGTGCATATATTACTGAGTTATTTATCGCTTGGTATTCTGGTGTAGAATATGAACAATATGCATTCTTAAACAGAGCAACAGGACCTTATTGGTGGGCCTATTTATTAATGATGTCTTGTAATGTATTCTCTCCGCAATTTATGTGGTCAAAAAAATTACGTACAAGTATCATGTTCTCTTTCTTTATTTCTATTGTTGTAAATATAGGAATGTGGTTTGAGCGTTTTGTAATTATCGTAACATCGTTACACCGTGATTACTTGCCATCATCTTGGACAATGTTCTCACCAACTTTTGTTGATATCGGTATCTTTGTTGGAACCATCGGATTCTTCTTTGTATTATTCTTATTATACGCAAGAACATTCCCGGTAATTGCACAAGCAGAGGTAAAAACAATCTTGAAATCATCAGGAGATAATTATAAGAAATTTAGAGATGCAGGTGGAAAGAATCCAGATGCGGATAAATTAAATAAAAAATAAGAGCAGTTATGAGTTCTAAAGTAATACAAGCAATGTATAATGATGATGACATTTTAATGTCGGCAGTAAAGGAAACTCGCGCTGCTCATCATCATATCGAAGAAGTATATTCACCGTTTCCGGTGCATGGACTAGACAAAGCGATGGGATTAGCACCAACCAAAATTGCCATTACATCTTTTATGTATGGTTTAGTTGGATTGGCTTTTTCAATTTGGTTGACTAGCTATACGATGAATGGAGATTGGGCCCAAAATATTGGTGGTAAGCCAAGTTTTTCTTGGGGAGTTAACATGCCAGCATTCGTTCCAGTAATGTTCGAGATGACTGTATTTTTTGCAGCGCATTTAATGGTAATTACCTTTTATATGCGTAGTAGATTATGGCCATTTAAAAAAGCTGAAAATCCTGACCCAAGAACAACAGATGATATGTTTGTGATGGAAGTAGCTTTAGAAGGTGACGAAAAAGAAATGACTTCGTTTTTTGAAAAAACAGGAGCAGTAGAAATTAAAATAACTGAAAAGCATTAAGTAGATGAAAAAAGTTATCAATACTATTATATTATTAGCACTTGTAATTGTTGCTTCTTCTTGCGATAAAAGTAAAAGAGCACCAAACTTACAATACTTTCCTAATATGTACGAGCCTGTGAGTTATGAAACTTATGGAGATAATCCAAACTACGCTGTAGGAATGGAAGAGCGCTTACCAGTAGATGGTACTATTGCACGCGGAGCAGAATTCCCTTTTGAGTATGAAAATTCAGAAGAAGGATATCAATTAGCAAAAGCTGAGTTAAAGAGCCCATTAGACATCTTTACAATTGATGACGAAAGAGGAGAAGACCTGTACGTAATTTATTGCGCATCTTGTCATGGTGATAAAGGTGATGGTCAAGGAGAGTTGCCAAAAAGAGAAAAGTTTTTAGGAATACCTGATTATAAGGATAGAGATATTACCGAAGGGAGTATCTATCACACAATTATGTATGGTAAAAACATGATGGGGTCTCACTCATCACAATTAACAGAAGAAGAACGTTGGCAAGTTGTTGCTTATGTTCAGGAATTAAGAAACAATTAATAATTCTTTTTAATTAGAATTTAAAAGATATGTACACGTTTTCAAAAAGATTAAAAACATTCTCATTTGCACTGATGATTGTTGGTTTGGTAGGAATTGCATGGGGATTTTTAAATGCACCTAGTACAGTTGAAGAAGCTAAAGAGATTGTAGCTCACAACGAAAGTCATGATGCGCATGCATCAGAAGCTACTCATACAGTTGATGCTTCTCACGATACACACGATGCATCGCATGACGAACATATATTTCATCAATTACAAAACAGACCATGGTCAGCCTTATATGTTGCCATCTTCTTTTTTATGATGTTATCATTAGGTGTGTTGGCATTTTATGCAATTCAACAAGTAGCACAAGCAGGATGGTCTATTGTACTCTTTAGAGTCATGGAAGGAATCACAGCTTACTTGCCAATTGGTGCAGTAATATTATTTGTGTTTTTAGTATTGTCTAGCTTGCACATGAATCATGTTTTTGCTTGGATGAATCCTGAATTGCTAGACCCAGCAAGTCCAAAATTTGATCATCTATTAGCTGACAAAGCAAGTTATTTAAACGTACCTTTCTTTTTAATTAGAGCTGTAATTTATATTGTAGGGTGGGTGCTATATCAAAGATATGCACGTAAACAAACCTTGGCATTAGACCAAGCTATTGAAGGAAATTTAACACACTACAAAAAAATGATGGGTGCTTCTGCAGCATTCTTAGTATTCTTTTTAGTGTCAGAATCTATGATGTCTTGGGATTGGTTAATGTCTATCGATCATCACTGGTTTAGTACATTATACGGATGGTATGTATTCTCAGGTATGTTTGTATCTGGTATTACAACTATTGCAATGGTTACTATTTACTTAAAATCTAGAGGATATTTAGAATATGTAAACGATAGTCACTTACACGATTTAGCAAAATTCATGTTTGGGTTTAGTATTTTCTGGACCTACTTATGGTTCTCTCAATTCATGTTGATTTGGTATGCTAATATTCCGGAAGAGGTAACTTATTACGTACAACGATTCGAAGAAATTAAAGGGCCATTTTATGCAATGGTAGTGATGAACTTTGTATTCCCAATTTTAGTATTGATGAACAGTGATTATAAAAGATTACCTTGGTTCATTATTATTGCAGGTGTAATTGTATTAGTTGGGCATTATATTGATGTGTATATTTTAATTACTCCAGGATCTGTTGGTGCACAATGGAAATTCATTTCTCCAGAAGTTATCGGATCTGCATTGTTCTTTTTAGGACTGTTTATTTTTGTTGTGTTTAATGCATTAACAAAGGCTCCATTGAAAGTGAAAGGGAATCCATTTATGAAAGAAAGTGAACAATTTCACTATTAATAGTTAAGAAAATAAAAAAGTATGTTAGCATTATTTTATATTTTAATAGGAATATCTATTGCAAGTGTTATTTGGCAATTGACCAATATCTTTAACCTTAAAACAGATGTTGCTGATGAAAGCGATAACGATCAACAAGGAAAACTAATGTTTGTCTTTATGATTGGTTTTTACGCATTGATGATTTTTAGTTTTTGGAAATACAGCGCTGTATTGTTACCAGAAGCAGCTTCACGAGAAGGAGCAAGAATTGATAACTTGTATATGTATACAATGGGATTAATCTTGGTTGTACAAGCCATCATGCAATTCTTAATATTCTATTTTGCTTATAAATACAGAGGTGTTAAAGGACGTAAAGCACTTTTCTATTCAGACAGCCATAAACTAGAAACTATTTGGACTATTACTCCATCTGTCGTGTTGGCAGGATTGATTATTTACGGATTATCAGTTTGGGTAGATATTACAGATGTTTCTGATATGGAAGATCCAATGGTGATCGAAATCTATGCAAAACAATTCTCTTGGGAAGCACGTTACGCAGGTGATGACAATGCCTTAGGTAGAGCCAATGTTCGTTTTATCAAAGGATTAAATTCTATGGGTGTAGATATGACCGATTTAAATGCTGCTGATGATGTTCCTGTTCGCGAATTGCATTTAGTAAAAGGAAGACCAGTTATCTTTAAACTGAGATCTCAAGATGTATTGCACTCTGCTTACATGCCTCATTTTAGAAATCAAATGAACTGTGTTCCAGGTATGGTTACTCAAATGGCATTTACGCCAACTATGACTACCGAAGAAATGCGTCAGAATGAAACGATTGTTGCTAAGGTTGAGAATATCAATATACTTAGAGCAGAAAAAGGTGAAGATGCTTATGAGTTTGATTACCTATTGTTATGTAATAAAATTTGTGGGGCATCGCATTACAATATGCAAATGAAAATTATTGTTGAGACAGAAGATGAATTCGAAGACTGGATGCTAGAGCAACAATCAATCACTGAAGTTTTAAATAAATAAGATACGAAAAAAAATATATAGATTATGTCAGATCATCATCATAAAGAAACATTTGTAACTAAATATATTTTTAGTCAAGATCATAAAATGATTTCTAAACAATACCTGATTACAGGTATTTTTATGGGAGTTATTGGAGTGTTCATGTCTATGCTTTTTCGTTTGCAAATTGCATGGCCAGAGCATTCATTCAGCATTATTGAAGCATTCTTAGGAAGACATCAAGATGGTGGAGTAATGAGTCCAGATATATATTTGGCATTGGTAACTATCCATGGTACTATCATGGTATTCTTTGTTTTGACAGCAGGTTTATCAGGTACATTTAGTAACTTATTAATTCCGTTACAAATTGGTGCACGCGATATGGCGTCAGGTTTCTTAAACATGATTTCTTACTGGTTATTTTTCTTATCTAGTATAATCATGATGATTTCATTATTTGTAGAAGCAGGACCAGCATCAGCAGGATGGACAATCTATCCACCTTTAAGTGCATTGCCACAAGCAATTCCTGGATCAGGAATGGGTATGACTTTATGGTTGGTTTCTATGGCTATCTTTATTGCATCATCATTATTAGGAGCATTGAATTATATTGTAACTGTTCTAAATCTTAGAACAATCGGAATGAAAATGACACGTTTGCCATTAACAATTTGGGCATTCTTTGTAACTGCAATTATTGGTGTTGTTTCTTTCCCAGTATTATTATCTGCAGCTTTATTGTTGATTTTTGACCGTAGTTTTGGAACTTCATTTTACTTGTCAGATATTTTTATTGACGGTGGTGTTTTACATTATCAAGGTGGATCACCAATATTATTCGAACACTTATTCTGGTTCTTAGGACATCCAGAAGTATATATTGTTATTTTACCAGCAATGGGAATTGTGTCAGAAATTATGGCTGTCAATTCGCGTAAACCAATTTTTGGATATCGCGCTATGATTGGGTCTATAATTGCAATTGCATTTTTATCAACCATCGTTTGGGGACACCATATGTTTGTTACGGGTATGAACCCTTTCTTAGGATCCGTATTTACATTTACAACTTTGTTAATTGCGATACCTTCTGCGGTCAAGGCATTTAACTGGGTCACCACACTGTGGAAAGGAAACCTGCAAATGAATGTCGGAATGTTATTCTCAATAGGATTTGTTTCTACTTTTGTTTCTGGTGGATTAACTGGATTGATTTTAGGAGATTCTGCGTTAGATATTAATGTGCATGATACGTATTTTGTAGTAGCTCACTTTCACTTGGTGATGGGTGTATCTGCGATACTTGGTATGTTTGCCGGAGTTTATCATTGGTTCCCAAAAATGTTTGGACGCATGATGAATAAAACATTAGGGTATTGGCATTTCTGGTTAACGTCAATTGCTGCTTATGGTGTATTCTTCCCAATGCATTTTATTGGATTGGCAGGGTTACCTCGTAGATATTATATGAATACTGCATTCCCATATTTTGATGATTTATCAGATATTAATGTGGTAATTACAATGTTCGCAATCTTAGGAGGATTGGCTCAAATTATATTCTTAGCTAACTTCTTCTTTAGTATCTATAAAGGTAAAAAAGCAAGTCAAAACCCTTGGAAAGCAACTACTTTAGAGTGGACTACTCCAGTAGAGCACATGCATGGTAACTGGCCAGGAGAGATTCCTGCAGTTCACCGTTGGGCTTATGATTATAGCAAACCAGGAGCAGATGAAGATTTTATAATGCAAACGGTTCCTTTAAAAGAAGGCGAAGAAGAATCATAAGTATCAACCTTTGGTCACTGAGCGTAGTCGAAGTGAAAAAACATTCAAAAACCTTTCTATTGATTTAGAAAGGTTTTTTCATTCTTGACTTTCCCGCGATCCCGATAGCTATCGGGACGGGAATCCATTTTTTAAGACTATTGATTTTTTTTGCACCAACTTCCGTATATTTGTTTTTTTGATTAAAATTTGTATTATTTTATACTTTTTCGGAATGTTAAAAGGAATGAAAACAAAATTTATTTTAATTCTAAGCTTTCTTTTTTTGATTTTGATTTCATGTTCAGAAAAAGAAAATGAAGAATGTATAGATAATAGTATAGCGCTGATAACTTCAGTAAATGCACCTTCTGTAGGTGTCGTTAATGAAATTATTAATATTGAAGTTAAATTTCAGGTTAGGAATGGTTGCGGTAAATTTGGTAGGTTTATTGAGACAGGTAATATTAATGTAAAAACTATTGAAGTTGAAGCGGAATATATTGGAT
The DNA here is from genome assembly GCA_028599075.1 of Urechidicola sp. Lineage (GTDB taxonomy): Bacteria > Bacteroidota > Bacteroidia > Flavobacteriales > Flavobacteriaceae > Urechidicola. The sequence continues at coordinate 20,830 of JAQRMW010000006.1, forward strand.
GTTTTTGTACACATGATTTACCAACTCGACATGTGAATTATGAATTCATCCCTACATCTGTTGGTAATTATGAATTGATTTTTAAGTCAAGTGAAACTAATTCTATTGTTATTAATATTTCAATTAATTAAAATTATATTGATTATAGATTAAATGAACGAAAACCTAAATCCAGAAAACACAGATTATAGTCACGAAGAAATGGACGTAGAAAAAAAACTACGCCCTTTATCTTTTGATGATTTTACCGGACAAGACCAAGTATTAGAAAACTTGCAAATATTTGTTCAAGCTGCAAATCAAAGAAGTGAGGCTTTAGATCATACCCTGTTTCATGGCCCTCCAGGATTAGGAAAAACAACCTTGGCACATATTTTAGCAAACGAGTTAGATGTTGGTTTAAAAATCACTTCTGGTCCTGTGTTAGATAAACCCGGAGACTTGGCTGGATTGTTAACCAATTTAAGTCCACGTGATGTATTGTTTATTGATGAGATTCATCGATTAAGTCCAATTGTTGAAGAGTATTTATATTCTGCAATGGAAGATTATCGTATTGATATTATGATTGAATCTGGACCTAATGCACGTTCAGTTCAAATAGATTTAGAACCATTTACATTGGTGGGCGCAACTACGCGTTCGGGATTATTAACTGCACCAATGCGAGCTCGTTTTGGAATTAGCAGTCGCTTACAATATTATAAAACAGAATTATTAACGACCATAGTTCAGCGAAGTGCACAAATTTTAGATGTAGCTATTACTATGGAAGCAGCGATCGAAATTGCTGGTAGAAGTAGAGGTACACCTAGAATTGCCAATGCATTATTACGTAGAGTTCGTGATTTTGCACAAATAAAAGGTGATGGTAATATCACCATCGAAATTTCAAAATATGCTTTAGGAGCCTTGAATGTAGATGCTCATGGTTTGGATGAAATGGATAATAAAATTTTATCTACTATCATCGATAAGTTTAAAGGAGGTCCTGTAGGAATCACAACTATTGCAACTGCAGTAGGAGAAAGTAGCGAAACCATTGAAGAAGTATATGAGCCATTTTTGATTCAGCAAGGATTTATCATGCGTACTCCAAGAGGTAGAGAAGTTACAGAAGCAGCCTACAAACATTTAGGAAAATTAAAGCAAAGACCTGGTGAACTGTTTTAGTAGAAATCAGAAGTACAGGTATTAATTCAAAAGTAAATCATACACTAACATTATAAAAAACTAACCATGAAGTCAATAAAATATATTTTAATTCTATTTTTAGTAGCGTCAATTTCTAGTTGTAATAGTCAGCAGAAAAAAACGACTGACCCAAATGCCGTAGTTGAAGTTGTAGGAATTGAAGTATTTGAAAAGCTTAAAGATTCAGTTCAGTTAATCGATATTAGAACCCCTGAAGAATACAATGAAGGCTATATTAAAAACGCTGTAAACATCAACTTTTTTGATGATGACTTTATGGAGCAAATGTCAAAGTTAAATAAAGACGAAGCACTTTATATTTATTGCCGTAGTGGTGGCAGAAGTGGTAGTGCTTCTAAAAAACTAGAAAAAGCAGGGTTTGCAAAAGTTTACGACCTAGGGGTTGGTATGAAGGGTTGGAGAAAAAAAGACAAACCTGTAACGCAAAATCAATAAAAATGAAAACAATACAAGTAGAAAATTTAAAATGTGGTGGTTGTGCTAGCACCATCAGAAAAGGTTTGATTTCGCTAGACGGAATCGAATCTGTTGATATAGAAATAGAATCATCAGAGATTAAAATACCATCTGAAAATGAAGAAGTAATTGCAGATGCAATTACTT
>JAQRMW010000060.1 GCA_028599075.1 Urechidicola sp.
ATTTAATATACATCAACAGGAATTAACCTCTTTTTTTAAGGTTAATCGATTAACCCAAGGGCCGGTATTATGTGATAAATTAGATTTAGATTACGATCCAGGTGTTGTAACTTTTTCTTGCCAAGCAAAGGATGCTAAATATATAGCAAGAGTGTCAGAAGTCAATTCCAATAAGCAAGAAAAAAGAGAACGACTTATATGTAGTTATTTTACAGAGCAAGAATTGCAGTCACCAGGTATTGTGCATGTCGATGTTGTGAAAAATACTCGTACAAAGTTGATTTTAACTTCAGGAGAATTTCCAATACACAATCTTAATAGCATGGTTGATTTTTCTCAATTAAAGCTGAATCTATATAAGCTAGATCTTCCTAGTTCATTTAAGCGAGAATATAAAAGCTTGTTTGATCCTTGGTACTGGTTCCTGTCAGTGATTGATATTGATAAATTGATATACCCTCAATCTGGCATTAAGGTGGAGAATGTTGTCTATGCTTTTTATGAAAAATTTGACATTCTAAAGCTCAAGATTTCCAGGTTACCATTAGTAATCCAAAATAGCGATTTAACAAGTAAAAACATAGTTGGTATTAACAAAGAGTCTTATCAGTTAAACAGCAATTTTGCTATTATTTCTTGGCGTAGCTGGGAGTTATCCCCTTTTGGATTTCGTTACAATTTTGAAGTATATGATGAAGATGAAGTTCTTAACACTATTTGTAAAATTGCAGAAGGTAATAGCGATTATGAAAAATATACTATAGATGATTTTAGACTTTCATACAATTTAGGCTTATTGAAAAAATTCTATTTCAATGAAAAGTATGATAAATGTACAGATGTTTTAGAGAATTTATTGGTATTTTGTGACGAGCGTGAGAGTGTGTAGCAAGTCATCAGTTTTAATTATTAGTTCAAGCTTCAACTCTAGGGATGGCGGGATTCAATCGTGGGCAAAACAATTAGTAAATATTTTTTCAAAGAACAATCATAAAGTTCGTGCAATCGCACTGTCGTACAATATTTTTCTATCTTTTTTTAAGATGCTTCGGGTTGTAAGAAATACCGATGTCTTTATTTTCATGTCATGGAAATATTTTTTATTTTTCTCCCCAATTCTTCTATTTAAGAAAATATTAAACAAGCGATCAGAATTCGTAATAATTTTCCATGGAAGTGAAATTTATGAAATATCAGGGTATAAAAGATCCATTTTAAAATTTAATTACAGAGCGCTTTCTGTTATTAGTATTGCAAACAGCAACTATTCGGCTGAAGTCCTTTCATCCATACTTCCCGATGCAAATGTAAATTTGAATGTGATTAGACCGATTGTTCCATTTATTGATCATAATAAAGCAGAGTCAAATAAATATAAGACCAGTAGTAGTTTTCGAGTGATAACCGTAGCAAGATTAGTGGAAAGAAAGAACGTTTTAAATGTGATTATGGCAATTATTCGTCTACGATCTAAGGGGGTAAGAGTAATATACGATATTGTTGGTGATGGTGTTTTGTTTAAATCCTATAGTGCATTATTAAAAACGCTAGGGATTAGATACATTTTAATGCATGGAAATATTGATGATAATGCTAAAAATATCCTTTTGAAAAATGCAGACCTCTTTGCTCTTCCATCGGTAGATTTGAATAAAACACAGGTAGAAGGGTATGGAATCTCAATGATTGAGGCAAATTCTTTTGGAGTGCCAGTTCTAGCTGGCAACTCTGGCGGGATGAGTGAAGCCGTTATTGATGGCCATACCGGACTTTTATGCAACGGAACTGTAAAGGATATTGAAAACAAGATTCAAAAATTAATTGATAATCCAATGTGTAGGTTGACATGTAGAAAACATGCAGAAAAACACTTTCCGACTATAACCTCTTATAATTTACTTAAAAAAACTCTTACTTATGAATAAAATTATTGTACGAACTATGCATCGCATTTATTTAATTTTCAAAAAAACCTATTCAGTCCGGAAGAGGGTTGGACTTGTGGCGCAAAAATTAATCATAATAGCAAGGTTAAGAAATATATTTAAAAGGATTTTTTTTGGCGTAAGAAAGGTAAACAAAGTAAACAAAGTAAACAAAGTAAACAAAGTAAATGTCGTTATTTATGCGCCTATTGCTATTGCAGGGTTGACTACTCAACTAAAACAGATGATGGATATTTTAAAAAGTGAGGGCATGACTTTTGAAATTACTTACTATGCAAAGCCAACTTTAAAAGATTCTCCATTGATGAAATATTGGAAAGATGTAGATAAGATATCAGAACCCGAGCTAATTATATTTTTCGAAAGGTTTCATGTAAATATCCCTTATTTTTCACAAGCAAAAAAAATTTATTATATAAATCTTGATTGGCTTGATAACTGTAGTTATAAAAACGCCCGTCTGTTTACCGATATTGTTATTCTACCAACAACGTACAGATTTAATGAATTTGTATCATCATTCGCAAATGCAAGTGTACATCTACTTCCCTGGCCTTCAATATTCCCCGTAATTGATAAATTATCAGGCAATAAAGAGGGTGAGGTTAAAGTGTTGTACGTTGGGAATGATTATGATGATAAAAGTCGAAAACATCCGTACGAGGTTGTTGATGCGATTTTAAACTGTACTAATCCAATACTAAAGTTCTCTTTAAAATTTAGAAATAAACTGCCTAAAAGCATCCTGACAAAGCTTTTAAAATCGAAAAATGTTGACGTGGTTAAGTATGGATACTTACCATTTGATGAAATAAAAGACTTATATGTGAATTCTGATATAAATTTAATCCCCAATTCAACCGAAGGAAATGGTTTAAGTATATTGGAATCTGCTGCTAACGGAGTTGTACCTGCGGTGCTTGATGGATACCCTATGAAGACGGTAGTTGCTGAGAGTTTTGGGTATTTGATTAAATGTGACAAGGTTGGAATGGTTAAGTTTGCTCCAAAATATCAAGTCTCAGCATTAGATCTTTCTAGATTTTTTAAAGATATTAATATAGAAAGTCTTATGAGTAAGAAGAATGCTCTAAAGGGATTTCAAAAAGAGCTAACACAAAGACAAGAGGGGTTATATGAGTTCTTTAATATGTCATTCCAATATTTAAAAATTGGAAAATACAACTCAATAAATGCCGATGACTTTTTTGCGGCAAAAAACAAGATTGATACTAGAAGTAAAATGGTAGATGTCTATATGACTACTTACTCTAGGCCAAAGTTTTTCAAAGAATCTCTCGAAAAACTAATTTCAGCTTGCAACAAATCCCCGTATGGGCACAGAATTAATATTTTAGCAGATAAGTTAGATTCCGAAACTTTGGGAATTATTAGTCGACATATACATGAATTATCAATTGTTTCCACGAACGATCAAATGGGTTTGCCGTTTATGATTAATTTGATACATGACCATGTAAAGCTCGTCTCTGAGAGATCTGAAATACGATCTGATTATATATGCTATATTCAAGATGATTGCTTTATTGAGAATATTGAGGGTTATTTTTCTGATCTTGTGGGATATTTAGAAGAGTCAAATTTTGCAAATCAAGTAGGCTACGTTTCAGGTTATCATTGTAAGATTCATCCAGGATTTGAAAAAGGAAAATATAATAATCATACAATTATCAAGAGTGACAGCATAGATGGAAAAAACTTTATATCCAAGACTAATCTGTTTTTGAAAGTAGGGAGGCTTACATGGTATTTTGATGATTGTGATAAACGTGGAAATCCCGGTCCAATTAGAGGTAGTCATTTTGACTTGTGGCAATGGAAAGAGTCGGATAAATCTTTAATGAGTCAAGGTCTATATAATGTAATTTTTCCTGGATTTTGCAGTCATGCTGCAGTAAGTAGTGAAGAGTCTTGCTGGAGTAATGATACCTCCGATAATAATACTGATAAAAGAGTTAATGAATTAAGAATTTACAATACCAGGGGGAAGTTTCCATCTTTAGAAAAGTTTGAGTATTACAAAAATAATGGGTAGAAATAGTAGGATTGTTGTCAGTATTGTAATGCCTTGTCAGTTTCATAATTCTTATCTAGATGATGCGATTGGATCCGTGATTGATCAAAGTTTTGGCTCGTGGGAGCTTCTGTTGATTGATAATTCGTTATGTCAAAAAAATTATGAAGTTTTAAAGGAAAAATTTACAGATAATCGCATCAAGTTATTAAATTTTTCAGATTTTTATAGTGCTGCTCGTGCTAGAAATGTCGGACTTGATAATGCTAAAGGGCAGTATATCGCATTTCTTGATAGTGATGATATTTGGTATCCCAATAAATTAGAAAAGCAGGTAGCATTTATGGCTAAAAGAAGGGTTCCTATTAGTTTTTCGTCATACGAATTGATTGATAAAAATGGTGCAAGTAAAAATCACATTATTCACGCTGTGAATAAACTCAATCAAATTGATTATCTTAAAAATACAATTATTGGATTTTCAACGTCCATGATTGATATTGAAATGGTTGGAGATGATTTTCGCATGAGAGATATTCGCACCCGTCAGGATGCTAGTTTGTGGATTACTCTTCTAGGTAAAGGGCATATTGCAAAAGGTATTGACGAGGTGTTAATGAAATATAGAGTGCATTCGCAGTCAATATCTGCAAACAAAGTAAAGGCTGCAAAACAGGTCTGGAATCTATATTTTAACTTGCATAGATTGGGACTGTTCAAATCCATGTATTATTTTTATTTTTACGCATTTAATACAATAAAGAAAAGAATTAATTTTTTCTAGCTAAACAGGTTGACTATGAAGCGATTTGTTGATTTATCTTACGGTGTTGTGCTTTTGGTGTTGCTAGTCATTCCTGTGCTATTAATTTCTATCGCTATTCGCTTATCGTCTAAAGGCTGTGTTTTATATTGGTCTGATAGAATTGGCAAAAATAATAAAATATTCAAGATGCCAAAGTTTAGATCAATGTTGATAGACACACCTGCTGTGGCAACCCACTTGTTAGATAATCCGGATGTTTATCTATCTCCTATTGGTGGTTTTTTACGCCGTTCTAGCTTGGACGAACTGCCTCAATTATTCTCTGTATTAAAAGGTGATATGAGCTTTGTAGGCCCACGTCCTGCGCTATTTAATCAAGATGATTTAATTGCTCTACGTACTGAAAAGGGCGTGGATAAATTATTACCTGGCATTACAGGCTGGGCTCAAGTTAATGGTAGAGATGAATTGTCAATTCCTGACAAGGTGGCTTTAGATGCTGAGTATTTAGATCGCCAATCATTTTGGTTTGATATAAAAATATTATGGATGACCTTTTTAAAGG
>JAQRMW010000061.1 GCA_028599075.1 Urechidicola sp.
TAATTTTTTTAGTGATATTGTGCGTGCAGATGCTGAATTTATTATAAAAAATGATTCTGCAAAAACTCTTCCTATTGATAGTAGAATTGATGTAAAAATCAAATTAGGAGATTCTAGTGTTATTGAGGATTTAAATCAATTTGTGGAGAATCAACCAGATGACTGGTATCCTTATTTCCAAAGGGGTTTTTATTATGGTTTATCTGAAGATTCATTACGGATGAAAGATTTCAATAGAGCTATAAAGTTTAGTAAAGAAAACTCAAATACAATTTCAATATATCAAACAATTGCTGGTTGGCATTCTGATCAATTGAACTGGGGAGCATCCATAGAATGGTATACACAGGCTATAAATTTGAAGGATAATTATTTATCCAGATTATCACGAGGGATTTGTTATTATTATCTAAACTCACCCACAAGCGCCATTAAAGATTTTGAAGTTGCCACAGTGTTAAATACTAAAAAAACAGAACCATTTCTTTGGATAGGACTTACCTATCTTAGTATAAATGACACTCAAAAAGCTTTAGAGTATTATGATGTAGCCATATCAATAAGTAATGATCTGAATGAAATATTTATGACTATTTATGATTTGGTTGAGTTTAAACAATATGAAGAAGCACTACAATATCTTGATTGTTTATTAAATGAAAAGAAATTAGACCGTAGAGACATTTTTTATGCTAAATATTTTAAGTTTATTTGTTATCAGAGACTTGATAATCAATCAGAGGTTAATAGACTTAATGATGAACTAATTAAGTTTCCTTTACCATTTGAAGCTGAATTAAAAGATCATATTTTATATTTGGGATATACTTTTCTTGACTGAAGTATTTGGAAAGAGTAGTTCAAATTAAAAATGTTAGCTTTTATTAAAACAATGTCTATTAATCATATAACCAATCATTTTTTTAAATATTTAAACTAAGCTTACTTATAAAAAACACCCTCATAAAAAGGTGTCTAAAAACTACTCATTCACATAAAAGTGCACTAATGCAATAGCAATAGCATCAAAGATTCCAGTTCGATGATTCTCACTCATCCAACGTTTTCTAATAGGCAATTCTAGTGCTTTAAGTTCTGGAAACCATTCAGTAATTTTTTTTGAAACCTGATATTTGGAAACAGCCTTAAATTGACTAAAAACATTTTGAATCTGTCTTCGGTTATACTTATGGACTTCAAGGCCTTTACTTTTAGCAACCTCGCAGATAAGGTCAATAAGTTTCTTGGTGCGCTTGCTGTGTTTGGCACGCTGTTTTGATATTCCTCTGAGTAGTACAATATCCGGTCTGTAAAAATCAAGGTACTGTTTTACTTTAAGGAGTGATTTTTTGCTACATACAGGTCTTATATATTCAATGCCATAATCTACCAAGTCTTTAGGAGAATCAAAGACAGCATAACAAACTCCCATAGCATTTGGATAGAGTGCTAGAATGGTACTATTAGTCGTTTTCATAATCTTCATCTGATACTGTTAGTCTGCTAATAATATCATCAACACCTTTTATTCGAAGTTGATTTTTTATTGTTTTTGGTTTATCTTTTAAAAGCTCTAGGAGATTAAAACAGCGATGAATTATGTCTTTACTGCTGTGGATAACATCTTTTAAAAGACCATTTCCTATTGATAAGTCAAATAATATATGGTAGCCTAACAGTGCTTTGGGGTTAGAATTTTTTCCAGCCTCAAAGCGGGATAAATTGCCTTGATTCATTTTTAGTAGAAATGCAACGTCATTGAGTTTTAAGTGATGACGTTCGCGATATTTTGAAAAAGATTGATAAGGTGATTTTCTCATAATGTGTTAAAGGCAATGCGATTACTAAATACTGCATTGCCTTTTCACATTTTAATATAGATTACACATATAATGGTAGTGAGATGAATATGTATGACATACATATTTTTTTTCGGGGTACGCTAATATTTGTGGAGTGGGTGTTGATAAGAGGTAATAATTCGATATTACTTCTTTTTTTGTTGGTGTAAGATTTGTAAAATACGTTCCCTATCACTAATCCTTTGAATCTTTTTAAACCCTTGCGACCTTTGTTCACATAATAGTTTTGTCTCTGTTAGTTTAATAGTGTGACCATTAGTCACAGGATTAAGGCAAGTAACTTCACTGCTTTTTCTTTTTTCTTGGTTCTGTTCAAGTAGTAAACTACTTGAATAATACAGTTTAAAAACGCCTCTACGAGAGGCTCTTGTTTTTAAATGATGCCCTTGCCTATTAGTTACTGTAATTAAATGTTGTCTCACAAGAGAATCAATAGCATTGGAAACTGAACGACCAGAGAGTCCAGTACAGATACTGAATAAACGTTGTGATATCCAAGCTCGTTCCAATCTTTGATTCGTATTAAATGGATTAACCATTCCTATAGTCTTACGAATGATAGTTAGTAGAACAGTAAGTTCAGACCTTGATAATGACTTGAGAAGTACATCAAATAGTACGTTTGGAGTCTGTGTGGTTTGTTTGTAGAGCATCCTTTTAGAATATCATTTCAAATGAGAGTAATGGTAGTCCAATTGAAAATGTATGTTTGGTTAATGAGAACTATTAAGGGGATGCTTGGTTACTTGGGAGCGTAGGTGTTCTGCTGTTGCTGAAAGATATATGGTAGTGGTTTTGATATCACTGTGCCCCATCATTTTGGAAAGACTAAAAATATCACATCCACCTTCAAGCATAAGAGTGGCGAAAGTGTGACGTAA
>JAQRMW010000062.1 GCA_028599075.1 Urechidicola sp.
TATATATGATTTATTTTTCATTGGTTAATCTTAATTATTGAACAATCTAATTTTGAGCAAAAATAATACAATTAATCATCAATCAAAAAGATGTTAGCTAAAGGAAGTGAGAATTCTTTTAATAAAAAATTCTCCCAAAGTTAGCTAGTAGCTATCTTTAGGAGAATCAAATTTGGGGAAATCAAAAACTTATTTTATTCGCAAAGCTCTTCTAAAGTATCTTCAATATCTCCAGGGGTGCTCATTATTTTCATAAAGGTTCCCATTGTTAAATCTGGCCAAAAAAGTGCAATTCTATATTTTCCATGCAACATTGTTACTTCTGTTCCTTGTAAAATAATTTCATAAGGTAAAGCCGCAGCATGCGCTTCGCCAATGGTTGGAAGAAACTCAGACTCACCATCTTCAGGGCTCTCTAATCCAACGCCAAAAACAGCAACTTCTTCAGATTGATATACTAGTTCATAAACCAATTTAGTATTTCCTTTATTAGCTTCTAAATTTGTTTTTATGATTTTTAAACCTTCTTCGAATGAAGAAAACTCATTCAGCTCTACAGGATCTGTAAAATAAGGCATCATTATTTTATAATGATATTTCTTTAAATCATCGGTATCAACTGTTCCGCCAAAAGGTGTAAACTCATTTCCTAAACTAGAGAAAGCAGTTTTTAAATCGGCACTAAATTGTTTAAATGTTGTAGGGTATTTTTTAAAATCATTTTGTAAGTATGCTCTTAAAACATACTCTGGATTTGTATAGGATAAGGTTACTTTTCCATCAGCTTTTACCAAACCAACTTTGTACACAGCAGCTAAGGCGCCTCTATCTTTAACTTTGACAACAGTATTTTTTAACTTGTCATTTGTAAAGGCGATGATTTTTAAATCATCTTTACCTGCAGGATGGTAATCACCTAAAACAGTAAAAGAATTGCTTTCTAGAGCTTCTATTACTTGTTTAGAAACTTCTTCAATACTTTTATCTGATGTTCCTATTTTGATGTAAGGGGTTAATTCTTGAGCATACATTGTGATGCTAAAAACAATACTGATTACGATACTTAAAATACTATTTTTCATTTGATGTAAATTTAATAACACATCAAAATTACCGCAATGTAGGCTAGTGGTATATGACTTAAATCATGTTTAGAAAAAAATGTAGCTTATAATTTTAGCAGCTCAACATACGGGTTTCCATTTAAGCCTAATAACTTTGCAAATGCAGGTTCAGTTTTTAGTCCGCAAGATTTCAACTTTATTATTTCTTTTTTAAACTCAACTCCTTTTTCTAGTAAAATTCGATTTTCAATTAGCATATGTCTATATGCGTTTTGTTTTTCAGTTTTAATATTCTGGCCAAAAAGCTCAAACAAAAAATGTACAGTTTTAAATGTTGCAATTGTTGATTCTATTCCATCTTGTACTGTTGAGAAGATTTTGAAATTTTTTTGATTAGAAAACAATGTAGTTAATAGCTCAGAAAATTCTGAATGATTTTTGCATTCACAAATGATGTCTAAGTCACTTTCTGGTAAATCAATTCCGATGGGGATTGTTCCAGTTAGAATAGGGTTGAATTTTTTAAGACTTTCAAAAATATTGAGGTTTATAATTTCTGAATACGCCAATTTTTGTCTATCATTTCCGTATTTCAGATATTCTATATTTTTAAAATTGGGAAAGTTATTTTGTAGCATTTTAAGTCTTACATCTTACATTCTAAAAGTAAAGCGGTCTTATGTTTAATTTTAAACTAACAATAATCCCAACCCAATTAATGCAGGAATGGATTGAATATAAAACAATTTTATTTTTTTGGTAGAGTAGGCACCATAGATTCCGGCAATAGCAACACAAACTAAAAAGAAAATGGCGAATTGCATTTCTTTGGTAATGATTGCATAAATCAATCCTGCAGCTAAAAAGCCATTGTACAAGCCTTGGTTAGCAGCGAGCACTTTAGAGTCTTCGGCAAATTCTTTTTTAAGGCCGAATGTTTTTAGGCCTTTTGGTTTGGTCCATAAAAACATTTCTAATATCATAAAATAGATGTGTAAAAATGCAACAAGAGCAATAAAGAATGTTTGAGCGATATACATAATTAGTAGTTTTAAAAATATTTATTCATTTGATTCAATGCTTTTTCAACCTCTTTTACAGGCAATTGACACGCACCATCCACACAAATATAAATAAAAGTTTCATCTTCATTAAATCGGTCTTGCATTAAAGACAGCCTACTTTCTTTAGTCGATCCTGCAATTAATTTATTTGGAATATAAGTTTTATTGATTTCTTTTAATTTAGACATGGCTTCAGATCCAGAAATAGCTACTTCATAATAGTTACTAGAAAAATCACTCATCAATTGTAACCAATTAGAATATCCTGCGGGATAATTAACAATAGATTCTTTTACATTGTTTAACATTTGCTTACTTGTTTTTAAATAATAAGCGTTGGAATAATAATGGCTCAACTTGGCCAAATTCCGAGCCATCATAGAATTTGAAGCAGGAATCACATTATCATTCAACTCAATATTTCTAGTAATTAAGCTTTCATCTTCATCAGATGTAAAGAAAAATAGTTTACTAGTATCATCAAAAAAGTGATCGAAAGCATAATCGGTTAATTGCTTTGCTGTGTAAAGCCACTGTTCATCTAAGGTTACTTCATATAGCGCAATAAAGGCATCAATGACCGCAGCGTAATCTTCTAAATGTGCATTGATATTACTGATTCCATTTTTGTAATTGTGATTCAGTCCTCCATCACCTCTCAATTGTTTAGAAGTGATAAAGTATGCATTTTTTATTGCGATATCTAAATAATGTGAATTGTCAAAAACACGATATGCATCTACATATCCTTTTAACATAAGTCCGTTCCAAGACGTTAAAATTTTATCATCCAATCGCGGGCGCTCTTTTTTAGCACGCTCTTTTAGTAAGACTTTTTTCCAAGTTTTCACTTTCTTTTTTAAGTCATCAATTGATAAATCATGCATTTTAGCAAATTTCTTATCTGAGGAATCTCTGATAAGGACATAGTTTTCTTTTTCCCAATGACCGTATGAATTGACATTGTAATAATCAGCAAACAAATCATAATCTGACCTCAAAATTTCTTTCAATTCATCTTTAATCCATACATAAAAAGCACCTTCTTCAAGTTCGCCTTCAGGAGTATTACTATCGGCATCTAAAGACGAATAAAAAGCCCCTTCGTCATTCATCAATTCACGTTCTATAAACTCTAAAGTTTCAAAAACGGTCTCTTTATATAAATCATTTTTGGTGGCTAAATAGGCATCAGCATATAAAGATACCAATTGTCCATTGTCGTATAACATTTTTTCAAAATGCGGTACATGCCATTTTTTATCAGTAGAATACCGAGCAAAGCCACCACCTATTTGGTCGTAAATTCCGCCGTATGCCATCTGAGTTAATGTTGTATTTGTATAGTCTAATATTTTTTCATTTTGATCTTGAAATCCATATCGTAATAGGAATTGAAAATTATTTGGAAGCGGAAATTTATTCCGTTCTTGTTTAGCTCCACCTAATTTTTTATCCATTCTATCTTCCCAAGCATCAACAGCAATATCAATATCATTTTTTGTAAAAACAGCTTCGTTTGTATTTACAGTAATAAGCGCTCTTTCTTTTAATCCGTTGGCAACATTCTCAGCAAACTGAATTGCTTTTTCAGGATCATTTTGGTATAAATCTGAAAGTTGATTGAGCACATTTATCCATTGATCTTTTGTGAAATAAGTACCACCAAATATAGGGCGGCCATCGGGTAGTGCGATACAATTTAAAGGCCAGCCACTACTACCATTCATCATTTGTATAGCATCCATATACACTTGGTCAATGTCTGGTCTTTCTTCTCTATCAATTTTTATACTGATAAAATGTTCGTTCATGACTTTAGCGACCGAATCGTTTTCGAAACTCTCATGCTCCATTACATGGCACCAATGACAAGCCGCATAACCTACAGAAATTATGATGAGTTTATCTTCCTTTTTTGCTAGGTATAAGGTTTCTTTATTCCAGGCTTTCCAGTTGACAGGATTGTGCGCATGTTGTAATAAGTAGGGGCTAGTTTCATTGATAAGGTCGTTTGTATATGTATGATTTTCCATTTCTTTTTTTGTTTGACTATTACAACTTGTTAATATGATTGTTGTATAAATTAATGCTGTTAGGATACGAGACATTGTGTTATATTTTCGTTTTGATTATGAATGAGAAATTTTCAAGAAATTAATTACAAAAGTTATATACATATTTTATTCAATTTCATTTATTATTTCAATTAGCCCTTTTTTAATTCCATTAAAAAAATCACCCTTTATAAATTCAGGAATAATAATATTATCTATAATTTTTTTTGCTTCATCATCACTTAGTTTATTTTCAAGTCCATAACCTACTTGAATTCTAATCTGTTTAATTTCCTTTCCAAAAACTATAGCTATGCCATTGTTTTTGTTTTCTTTTCCAATCCCCCAATAATTTGCCAAATCAAGTGAGTATTCAAATAAAGAATTGAAGGGAGCATATGATGAAATAGAGACTATAGCTATTTCATTAGACGTTTCATTTTCTACTTGCGCAATAATCTCGTTTAGTTCAATAATCTGTTCATTAGTAAATATTCCTTCCAAATCATTGACGTATCCTACATAAGTCGGAAACTCAAAATCTTTTAGATTGTTATTCTGAGAATTAACCGTTTGAGTGAATAGAATTATAATAAACCCAAATAATATACTTTTAATATTCATGCTGTTTTTCCAGTTTTAATGTGCTGAAACAAATATATAAACTAATATCCTAATCATTAGGAATCTCGATATTCTTCTTTGGTCCCGTACCCGAACGTAGTCGGAAAAATCTATTTACTACCGAAAGTAACCGTTTAACAACCGCATAGAATTTTAAAATCACCACATCTTTGCAGTGTCAATAATGGCAAACAAAATTATTAATCATTTAAAACCTTATCTTATGAGTACGTTAAGAAACAAAGTTCAGTTAATTGGTAATTTAGGAAACAGTCCAGAAATAATTACCATGGAGTCAGGAAAAAAATTAGCAAAATTTTCTATTGCTACTAATGAAACCTACAAAAATGCGCAGGGAGAAAAAGTTACAGACACGCAATGGACCAATATTGTGGCTTGGAACAAAACTGCCGAAATTGTAGAAAAATATTTAGAAAAAGGAAATCAAGTTGCTGTTGAGGGCAAACTTACCACAAGATCGTATGACGATAAAGAAGGCAACAAAAGATATATTACCGAAGTAGTGTGTAATGAGTTGTTGATGTTGGGAAGTAAAAATTAATTGGGAGTATTGCTATGAAAAAAATGCGCGAGACGAAAGTCTTGTGCATTTTTATATATTAGTATAGTTTCTGTTCATTATTTAAAATGGAAAATATTTTCTTAGTTGCTAAATACTTTAATAGTATGAGGGTAGGGATAGGTTACCACCTTACCTACTAATCTATCGGGACGGGAATCCAAAAAATGCCGAAAATGGATTCCGCATCAAGTGCGGAAAGACAGCTCTTTGATAAATACTATTTCTTTAAACTCCAAATCTCACATTAACAATCTACCCAATCCCTATCATCTTACCAAACAATTATAAAACTGTGAGAGATTAAAGCTATGATATGTCATTTAAACAATTCAACAATTATCAATCACAAAACCACAACTTTTACATTGTGGTTATATTTCCCTTACCTGTACTGAGCGTAGCCGAAGTATAAGGGACGCTTTATTATGTCCCGATAGCTATCGGGATTATTGCGAATGTTGTAGTGTTTTAATTTTCTTGCAGATAAAAAGATTCAAACTTGCGATCATAACATGCGCATTTAGTTTCAAATATACCTTTATCGAAAGCTTGTTTGTGTATCTCAGGAAGTTTTTTATATCTTTTTCTTCGCTGCCTTTCAGCACGTCTTAAAGATATAGATTCACGAGCGCCGCTTAACATCATCACAACTTCAATTTTATCACATTTACTTTCAAACTCTATTGTAGTTGGATATAGTCCCACAGACTCAAATGATATTTTTTTCTCAGAAATAGGAATATCTACTTGAAAAAAGCTATTTAAATCTGTTTTGCCAACTTCAATTGTATCATTAATACTGATTGACACAAATGGCATGGTTTCTAAATTGTTAGTAATCACCCTTCCCTTAATTGTCTTGTTCTGGGAATAAAGGCAACATGCTGAAATGCTGAGTGCAATAAATAATAGTTTCTTCATCTTGTTTTCATTTTTTCTTTTTCCTATATTCATGAGTATAATTATATTCTCCTGGTTTTACCTAACCATTAAGCCTATACAATATAATAAAAATTGCGTTGGGCATTTTCGGTTTATCCCTTTGAAGATTTTTCACCCCTTGCTCCCGCACGATTGTACCTCAAATCCGCAAGTTATCATGAAAAATGGCTGTAAAACTTTATAAAACAAAGTTTTACAGTAATGGTGTTTTCACCTAAATTGGTGATGCTAATAAACATCATCATGAAAATACAAC
>JAQRMW010000063.1 GCA_028599075.1 Urechidicola sp.
ACAAGTTCTTTTTACATTTAAAGGAATGTGAATATCGTTATAATTATAGAAATAAAAATTTGTATATTAGCACCCTAAAATTAATCAAAGATAACCCTCTTAAGTTATCTTGAACCTAATTAAATCCATGTTTCCATGTCTCGCTATTTGGTCTAACATGTGGTCAAAAAATTCAATTCCTGTTGATATATTACTTTTACCAGTTCCATCCAAATTCACTTTGATATAAATATCTGTTTCATTGGTTTTTCTCGATATTTCGGCAGTACGATCCTTGAGTTTTAGAAATTCGTAAATCACTTTCCAATCGGTTGTTTCTAAAGCAATGATATCATTCAATTCAAATTTTTTTTACAGATAATTCTCCGTCTGCTAAACCATCAACATTGCTGATATAAATTCCTTTTGAACCTAAATTTTTCGCTAATTCTATATCCGTCAATCTATCACCTATAACAAAAGAATTTTTTAAATCATACTCTTTCAAATTCATGTATTTAGTTAACAAGCCTGTTCTAGGTTTACGTGTTGGCGCATTTTCATGAGGAAAAGTTTTATCAATTACAACCTCAGAAAAAACTACTTCTTCATTTTCAAATGCCTGAATCACTTTATTTTGTGCTGGCCAAAAAGTATCCTCCGGAAAAGAATCTGTCCCCAATCCATCTTGATTGGTTACCATCACTAATTCAAAATCTAACTCCTTAGCAATCTTACTTAAATATTGAAAAACCTTAGGGTAAAACTCTACTTTTTCTAAACTATCCAATTGATAATCTACTGGTGGTTCAATTACCAAGGTTCCATCTCGGTCTATAAATAATACTTTTTTCATCTTAAATTTGTTTAAGTGTATTTATCAACTTCATATTTTCTGTTTCTGTTCCAACAGTAAACCTCAACGTATTTTCGCATAATGGTTGTGTTGTTCTATTTCTGATTACAATTCCGTTTTCTATCAACTCGCTATATCTCTTATCGGCATCATCGACCTCTACCAAAATAAAATTTGCATCTGATGGATAAACTTTTTTAATGAATGAAATACCCTTTAACCCATCCTCTAGCTTTGTTCTTTCTGACAAAATTGCTACAACCTCTTTTTCTACTTCTACATAATTTAACAAACGTTTTTTAGCTTTTTTCTGTGTTAATTCATTTACATTATATGGAGGTTTGATTCGATTTAAAATCGATATAATCTCTTTGGAGGCATAACAAACTCCTAATCTTATTCCAGCCATTCCAAATGCTTTAGACAAAGTTTGAGTGATAATTAAATTCGGATATTGGTTCAGTTTCTTTAGCCAACTATCTTGGGAAGAAAAATCGATATAAGCTTCATCAATCACCACTAATCCTTTAAAATTTTTAACTATTTTTTCAATTTTATCTTCCGAAAAAGAATTCCCCGTCGGATTATTAGGCGAACATAAAAAGATGATTTTAGAGTTTTGATTTACCTCCTCTAAAGTTTCTTCAACTCTCAAATCAAAAGTGCTAGACAGCAAAACCTCTTTAGTTTCTATAGCATTCAAATTTGCCAACACACCATACATTCCGTAAGTTGGTGGTAATAGAACTACATTGTCTTCTTTAGGCTCACAAAATGCTCTAAAAATTAAATCCAACACCTCATCGCTTCCATTTCCTAACAAGATTTGATCTATCGGAATTCCTCTTAAATCAGACAACAATTCCTTAAGGCTTTGCTGTTTTGGATCTGGATATCTATTGATCCCATTCTGAAACGGGTTCTCATTGGCATCCAAGAAAACCATGTTAGAATTTGATTGAACATATTCATCTCTTGCCGATGAATATGGTTTCATTTTCGCCACATTTGAACGCACTAAATTTTGTATGTTGAATTCTATTTTCATTTATTTCTGTCTTTCTGCTTCCGATAGTTATCGGGATTATACGGAATCTATATTACATCTCTGGATTCCTGCTTTCTCAGGAATGATAATATTATTTCAAACTTTTTAACCTTAATGTCACAGCATTTTTATGCGCATCTAAGCCTTCTGCATCCGCCATAATCTCAATGGCATTCCCAATATTTAGAATTCCTTTTTCAGTAATTCTCTGATACGTAATTTTCTTTACAAATGCATCTAAATTCACACCACTATATGATTTTGCAAAACCATTTGTTGGTAAGGTATGATTGGTTCCACTTGCATAATCCCCTGCACTCTCTGGAGTATAATTTCCAATAAATACTGAACCTGCATTTACAATTCCATCTAAATAAAAGTTTTCATTTTCAACTGATATAATCAAATGTTCAGGAGCATACTCATTAATTAAATCCAAAATATCGGCATCTTTTTCTAACAAAATCATTTTAGAGTTTTCAATCGCTTTTTGAGCAACTTCTTTTCTTGACAGCTGTACTAATTGAATCTCTATTTGTTCTAATACATCTTTCAAAAATTGTTCAGATTTTGAAACACATATTACTTGACTATCAGCTCCATGTTCAGCTTGTGATAATAAATCAGAAGCAACAAAAGATGCATTTGCTGTTTCATCTGCCAAAACCAATAATTCTGAAGGTCCTGCAGGCAAATCAATTGCAATTCCTTTAGACAATGCTATTTGTTTAGCTGTTGTTACAAATTGATTCCCAGGCCCAAAAATCTTATATACATTCGGGATTATTTCCGTTCCAAAAGTCAATGCTGCTATTGCTTGAATTCCACCAACTTTAAAAATTTGTGTAACTCCTACTAAATTCGCTGTATATAAAATTGCGGGGTTGATATTTCCATTTTTATCAGGTGGCGTACACAAAACAATTTCTTTACATCCTACAATTTTAGCAGGAACTGCCAACATTAATACAGTTGAAAATAAAGGTGCTGTACCACCAGGGATATAAATTCCAACCTTTTCAATCCCTAGTGATTCTTGCCAACATTCAACTCCTTTTGTAGTAGTAATTATTTTCTTTTCTGTTTTTTGTGAGGTGTGAAATATTTCAATATTGTTTTTTGCTAATTGAATAGCTTTTTTTAATTCATCAGAAACTAAATCATTTGCATTAGCAATTTCTTCCTCAGAAACTTGTAAATTATCAATTCTGACTTTATCAAATTTTTGAGTGTACTTTCTCAATGCTAGGTCTCCATCTTTTTTAACTGCACTAAAAACCTCATTCACAACTTTATCTAAAGACTCGGTTGCAAAAGTTGGTCGCTCTAAAAGTGTGCTCCAGTTTTCTATTAATGGGTTTTTAATCAACTTCATTATATTACCATTTTTTCAATAGGGCAGACTAAAATACCTTCTGCTCCTTTTAATTTTAATTCGTCTATTACTCCCCAAAATTTTTCTTTTTTTATTACTGTGTGAATTGAACTCCAACCTTCTTTAGCCAATGGCAAAACTGTTGGACTTTTCATTCCTGGTAATATTTTGATAATGTCTTTAACCTTATCGTTAGGAGCATTTAACAGTACATATTTAGAATCTCTTGCTTTTAAAACAGCTTGAATTCTAAACTGTAACTTATCTAAAATTTCTTGTTTTTCATCAGACAATAATGGTGAAGAAACCAATACTGCTTCTGAAGTCAATAAAGTCTCAACCTCTTTTAAATTGTTTTTAAACAATGTGCTTCCGCTCGAAACAATATCAACAATAGCATTTGCCAAACCAATATTAGGAGCAATCTCAACTGAACCATTAATGATATGCAATTCGGCCTTTAAATTATTCTTATCTAAAAATTGATTCACTGTATTAGGATAGGAAGTCGCAATTTTCATTCCTTCTAAATCATTTAAACAAGCGTAATCAATGTCTTTTGGTACAGCAACACAAACACGGCATTTAGAGAATCCTAACTTTTCTAAAGTGATTAAGTCTTGCCCTTTTTCTATTAGTACATTCTCTCCTATAATAGCAATATCAACTACATTATCTCTTAAATACTGAGGGATATCGCCATTTCTTAAATACAAAACCTCGATTGGAAAATTGTGAGATTGTGCTTTTAACTGATCTTTACCATTGTCAATAGAAATTCCACAATCCTTTAATAATTATGGTTCAAGATAACTTAAGAGGGTTATCTTTGATTAATTTTAGGGTGCTAATATACAAATTTTATTTCTATAATTATAACGATATTCACATTCCTTTAAATGTAAAAAGAACTTGTGC
>JAQRMW010000064.1 GCA_028599075.1 Urechidicola sp.
GCACAAGTTCTTTTTACATTTAAAGGAATGTGAATATCGTTATAATTATAGAAATAAAAATTTGTATATTAGCACCCTAAAATTAATCAAAGATAACCCTCTTAAGTTATCTTGAACCAATGTTTAATACCTGCACTTCCCAACGTAATTCCGATTAAAACAATCCACTGATATTCATTTCCAAAAGTACTCGGAAAGTGGTTACTAATCATCACAAACAACACTGGCAGCGTAAAATAGTTGTTGGTATAAGATCTTATAAATGCCGCTTTACCATCTTCTGGATTCGGCGCCAATCCTTTTTTAGCTGCAGCCACCATTCGCTTTTGTCCGGGGATAATTACAAAAAATACATTTGCCGCCATCAAGGTTCCTATCATAACGCCAAAATGAATATAAGCAGCTCTACCGCTAAATACTTGCGAATAAAACCATGCAAATACAACTAATAATAATGTGATTAATAATGTAAATACAACTTTGTTATTGGCTAATTTTTTACAAATTTGATCGTATAAAACCCAACCAACAATTAACGAAACAATGCTTATTGCAATTGCTTCAATAGAGGTTAAATCCATCACCTCAGGGTCAATTAAATATGAATTCGCATTGAAATAATACACAATTGCCAGTAAACAAAAACCTGAGAGCCATGTAAAATATGCTTCGTATTTAAACCAATGTAAATCTTTCGGAATCTCTTTTGGAGCAACTTTATATTTCTCTACATAATAAAATCCACCTCCATGAACTGCCCACAGGTTTCCAGCCAATTCATCACGAACATCTTTAGTTCTATTCAATGCATTCTCTAAAAAAACAAAATAGAAAGAAGCTCCAATCCACGCAATTCCGAAAGTAATATGAATCCATCTAACTACTAAATTCATCCATTCAAAAAGATGGCTTTCCCAAATTGTTCCTTGCAATAACATGTATATTATAAAAACGCCACAGACCGATGATAAAACAATCAATACATAAAACCAATTTTGTAATGTTTGTAGTCTTTCTGCTTTTGCTTCTTCATTTTTCTCATTACAAGATTTTATATGATGATGCATTTTATAGGTCATCGCAACGATTACTATAAAGCATATTAAAAGTGTACTAATTAAAAATATTTCTAGCATATATGTTTAGTAAATTTATAGAACGCTGACGACACAGATATTTATGATTATTATGATTTGTTTGTTTATTATTTTAACCCTTTGTGCCGAATATCCTTAACCTACTGACCCCTCCATCAGGGTAAATTTTTAGTTTCACATGAGTTATTGGCTCATGGTTTTCAATCTGAGTTCCTTCAAAAGTGTGCTCATGATCGGCTTTTAATTTTTGTTGTGATAGCAATGTTTTCCATTTAACAGTTGAATTCATTACATCTTCATCATTTGTGCAATTACACATTTCGATGGAGCAACTATCAGGATAATTCCCTTTAAAATGTTTTGTATCAACAACAATCTTTTTTACCAATCCTTGATGTCCTAATCGTAGAATTACCCAATCAACATTATTGAGAGTTCTGTTGCGCTTGGTTTCCCAACCATCTCCCATATCTTTTCCAGTTGTCGGAGAAATTAAATTATCCATGGCGCTAAAAAACATATCGTTACAAGCCAAGGCTTTACCACAATTGGTAGCCAAAGCTAAATCTAACACCACATCATTAGCAACCAAATTCCAATCTTTATGCGCATCTCCATAAACCCTAAACCTTGCTACTCCTCCATCTGGATAAATATGTAATCGTAGGTGTGTATAAATTTTATCTGAATCAATTTCGAAAAAATGTTGGCTCCCAGGATCGAGAGGTGATTTTTCTAAAACTTCATCCCAATTTAGCGTGTCTGCATTTTCCCAATCGTTAAAATCAGTTTCCAATTTAATTGCTTGTACCGATGCATGTGGCGGGTGATTTCCTAAAAAGTGGTTGGTATCAATATCAAAACCTTTTATGTTTCCAGACACTCCCAATTGAATGATAGCCCAATCGTGTCCGGGAGTTCTTTTTCTTCTCGACTCCCAACCGTCCATCCATTTTCCGTGGTCTGTGTACTTATCTTCGATAAAAACTCCGCGACCTTCTTTAATCAAGTTTTCTTTTTCTGCAAAAAAATCGTCGGTTGCGTATAAAACTTTTCCTTCAATTTTTTCAGAAGCTAAGTCAATGTGTTTGGTTAGTTTTTCTTTCAATGTTTTTGTTTTTATGGAACGCTGATGACACTGATTTAAATTGATTTTCACTGATTTGTTATGTTATATAAAAATCAATTTAATTCATAATAATCTGCATTATCTGTGTTCTGATTTTTTAATAATAATTTTCCCATATTTAAATTTTTCAAGGACGAATCTTCAACAACTTGAACACCATTAACAAATGTATGAATAATTTTGCCTTTTAATTTATGGTTTAAATAAGGAGTGGCTTTATGTCTATGAGCAATCATTTTCTCTGAAATTTCAAAAGCTTCATTTTCATTCCAAATGGTAATATCAGCATCAAATCCTTTTTTGAGCCGTCCTTTTTTATTCTCTAATCCTAAAAAATTTGCAGGTTGCGATGTTAGTAATGGTATTAATTTTTCTAAGGTCAATCCTTGTTTTTTTCCTTCTGTCCAAATAACAGGCAATGTAAACTGTAACCCTGCTATGCCTCCCCAAGCCTCAAATAAATTACCATTTTCCAACTTTTTTATTTCAGGTGGTGCTGGAGAATGGTCAGAAGACAAGAAGTTAAATCCTTCATTTAAAAGGTATTCCCATAACAAATCATTGTTATGTTTTTCGCGAATTGGAGGTGCGCATTTATAAATTGGAGAAGCATCCGGAATTTCTTCAGCATTAAAAAATAAATAATGCGCACAAGTTTCGACAGTTAAATTAGAGCTTTCTAACTTTTGTTTTTTGATACGTTCTATTCCTTCTGATGCCGATAAATGAACAATATGAACTTTAATGTCAAACTTTTTTTGAATCTCTAAAGCCAAATCAATTGCATTGGTTTCCCAATGTTGCGGACGAGATTTTAAATATTCCTGATAACTCTTTTGATTATTAACCTTCGGAACATCATCATCAGTCAACTCACAATGCAATAACAAAGGACAATCATATTTCTTTAATATTGGTGCAATCGCTTCAAGCTCTTCTTTTGTAATATTGGGAAATTCATCTATTCCAGAATGTGTCAAAAAGCCTTTGATTCCGAAAACTCCGGCTTTGATTAAGCCTTCTATATCATTACTGTTTTCTGGAATTACACCACCATAAAACCCACAATTAACGTGCAATTTATTTTTTGATGCATCTTGTTTTATCTTAAATGCTTCAACATTCGTGGTCACAGGATTTGCATTCAAAGGCATTTCAATCAAGGTCGTAACTCCACCCAATGCTGCTGCTTTTGTCGCTGTTTCAAAACCTTCCCAATGCGTACGCCCTGGTTCATTAATATGAACGTGAGCGTCTATGATTCCAGGCATTACGATAGAATTATCAACATCTAAAAACTCTAGTCCATCTACTAGATGAATACTATTATAAACATCAAAAATGCTTTGGTTTTTAATATGAAGTGTAGCCTCAATAAATTGACCTTCAATAAAACAACGCTTGCTATGTATTAAAAATTCTGTCATAAATTAAGCTTCGTTATTCTTTAAATCAGATTGAAGTAGAGAATAAATAAGACTGTCTAGATATTTACCTTCAAAAAAATAATTTTCTCTAAAATGGGCCTCTAATTTAAACCCAACACTCAATAATAGTTGTTTTGAGTTTTCATTTTCAGTATTCACATTCGCCTCGATACTATGTAGTTTTAATTCATTAAATCCAAAACGGATTAAAGTATTCATTGCTTCTTTCATATATCCTTTTCTCCAAAATTCTGGTCTCAACAAATAACCAATCTCTCCTCTATTATTTTTTCTATCAAACTTCCAAATTCCAATATCTCCAATCATTTCATTTGATTTTTTCTCAACAATCACCCAAGTGATTCCCTCTTTATTCACAAAATATTTTTGAATATTCTCAATTCTTTTTTCTGAATCTTTAACTTCTGTTGGAATAATTGCATCCATGTATTCCATTACTCTTTTATCTGTTCTAATAGAAAAAACCATTGGTGCATCACTTTTTTTGTAGGCTCTAAAAATTAAGCGTTCACTCTCCAAAACAGGAAAGTCATTGAAAACTTCGTCATTGATTTTTAGATTCATCAGTCATTTTATTTAAACGGATTCCCAATTTCGCTAAAAAGGCAGTTTATTTTTCATACAAAGCCATCAACACTTTTTCTGGTGTAAATGGTGAATGGTACCTCAGCTTATGTTTTTTATTAAATGCTTTGACAGCATTTTGAATCGCAAAATAAACACCAATACCATACATCAAAGGCGGTTCTCCTACTGCTTTCGATTTCAAAATTGCCATTTCATTTCCTTGCGTTTCAAGTGGAACAACTTCTATTTTTTTAGGTCCAGAAAAAACATCTGGCACTTTATACGTTGATAAAGCATTTGATAACAATTTACCATCGTCACCATAAGCTATTTCTTCTAAGGTCATCCATCCAATACCTTGTGCTAAGGCGCCTTCTACCTGCCCAATATCGATTCCGATATTCATGCTGTTTCCAAAATCATGTATAATATTTACCGCATCAATTTCATAAGTTCCGCGCAAACAATCAACTGTTACAGTTGATATTGCTGTACCATAAACATGATAAGCAAAGGGATGTCCTTTCTCTTTTGATTTATCAAAATGGATAATTGGCGTTGCATAATGTGCATTTTCAGAAAGTGCCACACGCTCTAACATTGCCTTAGCAACTACATTTTCCCAAGTCAATTCAGGTTTTTTACCCTCAATAAAAACAACATCATTTTGAAAAGAAATCAAGTTCTCATCAACCGATAACATTTTGGAAGCAACTTTTTTCAATCGACCTATCAAAGAATTACATGCTTTTAAAACTGCTTTTCCGTTTAAATCAGCTGTAGAACTCGCTGCACTTGGCGATGTATTAGCTACTCTTGTGGTGTTGGTAGTTTCAAGTTTTACTTTTAAAGGATGGATGCCCAAAGTATCAGCAGCTACCTGCAACATCTTTGTATTTACACTTTGCCCCATTTCAACGGCACCCGTACTAATACCAACACTACCATCTTGATAAATATGTATCAAAGCCCGAGCATGATTCATTGGTGTATTTGTAAAAGAGATTCCAAAACAAATTGGCATTACAGAAACTCCTTTTTTAAATTGACTGTTTTCTTGATTAAATTTTTCAATTTGGTCTTCAAGTTTCTCTAATTCAAATTTAGATTTTGCGGCTGACCAACTACTCTTTGTTTCTACTTGAGTTGCAATTTGACCATAGGAAAACTCATCATTTTCGGATAACAAATTCGCTTCCTGAATTTCTCTTTTATCTATCCTTAATTCATCAGCTGCTTTTGCAATTGCTGACTCTATCACGAACATTCCTTGTGGACCACCAAAACCTCTAAAAGCTGTATTTGGGGGTAAATTGGTTTTACAACTGTACACCGTTGTTGATACATTTGGAACAAAATAACTGTTGGTTGCGTGGAACAGCGTTCGCTCAGCAATTGCAGGAGATAAGTCGGCAGCAGCACCAGAATTTTGCAAAAACTCTGCTTCAAAAGCCATGATTTTTAAGTCCTTATTCAATCCAATTTTAAAAGTCGATTCATAAGGATGACGCTTCCCTGTCATTCTCAAATCATCATGTCTATTTAAGATATGTTTTACTGGTTTTTTTAAATGCTGAACAGCCACAGCTGCCATCACCGCCCAAGGTGTTGCTTGGTCTTCTTTCCCTCCAAAACCTCCACCTAAACGAGTAACGTCTACTTCGATTTTGTGCATTGGCACCCCTAAAACTCGCGCTGTAATTTGCTGTACCGAAGTAGGTCCTTGCGTTGAAGAAATCAATTTGATATTTCCATTTTCTTGTGGAATTGCATAACACCCCTGTGTTTCTAAATACAAATGTTCTTGTCCGTTAGAGAATGTTTCTCCTTCAAAAACATACTCGCAATTTGAAAATGATTCAGCAGTATTACCTAATTCAAATGAACGAGGTGCATTGATAAAACTCCCTTTTTCTTTCGCTTCTTTTGCCGTTGTGATCACCGGTAATTCGTCAATGTTAATCGTAATTAAAGCTCTTGCTTTTTTTGCAATCGATTCCGATTCAGCAACAATAAATGCTATGGGTTGTCCCCAAAAATGAATTTCATCTTCAGCCCAAAGAGGTTCATCAGGTAAAATTCCACCAATTTGATTTTCTCCTTTTATATCTTTATAAGTAAATATTTTTACTACTCCTTCAACTTTTTCGGCAACTGAGTAATCGACATTTAAAATTTTACCGTGTGCTTTTGGAGCATCGAAAACTAAACCATATAAAGTATCTTGACGTGCAATAACATCATCAACAAAAATGGACTCGCCACGAACGTGTGTATATGAATCTATGTTTTTCATCCTATTCTAACCTTCACAAAAAGAAGGGGGTTTTGTTTTGTTTATAATTCGTCTTCACTAACTAATAAAGGTGAAGTCAAAAGAATGAGATTCCTCGTCGTTCGTTCCTCTCTCTGTCGGAATGACAAATACCTTTTATTTTTACTCATACCTACAAGGTCTTAAAAACCTTGCAGGATAATATTTACTACAATATTTAATGAGATTGTCGCTTCTTTCCTCTTCAGAATGACAATGCTCATATTAATTCCTTTATCTTTATTTTGCTCGGAAACAACTCCACAAAATGTGCAAAAAACAATTGTTTTGCTAATAATCTTTTGTACTCTGTTGAACCTCTTACATCGCTTATAGGTGTGATTTCTGATTGTAAAATTCTCTCTGCTTCAATAATCGTTTCAGCATTTATCTTCTTCCCAATTAAAAATTCATTGGTCTTTTTTAAATATTTTGGAATTGCTGCAACTCCTCCTAGAGAAATATGTACATCAGAAATTATATCATTTTGTATAGAAATTTTAACTGCAGAGTTTACACTTGCAATATCTAAATGTGTTCGTTTGCTTACTTTTTCGAAATTGAAAAAAGTTTGCTTATCCCATGTATCAAACGAAATTGAATGAACTAATTCATCACTCTTCAAATCTACTTTTTTATAATCTTGATGAAAGTCACAAAAAGGAATTTTTCTAATAATCCCTTTTGAATCAATTATCGATAAAGAACTATTTAACGCTAAAAAGAAAATGGACATATCACCGATTGGAGAGGCGTTAACAAAATTACCTCCCAAGGTTCCCATATTTCTAATTTGCTCAGAGGACACCAATTTTAAGAAGGATCTTAAGTTTGGAAAAATGTTATTTAAAGCTACATGCTCTAAAAGTTCTGTAACTGTTGTGTTAGAACCTATAGTACAAATATCCTCAGTAAAAGAAATCCCTTTGAGTGATTTATCATCAGCAATTAGGTTGATTGTTGCTTCGGAAAGCACATCTGCTTTTTGAACATAGAGGTCTGTTCCGTTGGCAACAATTTGTGATTCTCTCCCAAGAGATTGCCACGTTGTTCGTTCCTCACTCCTCGCAATGACAAGTTGTTTTAATTTCTCAGGAATGGTTTTAAAGTAATCTGGAATAAATCCCTTATCAATCAGCCATTCAATTTTATTGTTGGCATTTTTTCCTTCCAATTTTTCAGATACTAATGTGGCTGCTTTTTCTATAGATTTATATCCAGTACATCGGCAAATATTTCCGCTAATAGCATCCGTACAATTATTATTTGAATTTTCTTTGGTAGAGCTTATAGCATATCCTGTCATCGAAACCACAAACCCTGGAGTGCAAAATCCACATTGAGTAGCATAATTATCTACCATTGCATTTTGAACAACATTTAGTTCTTCGGGGAGGTTTATTCCCTCAACAGTTACGATATGTTTACCACTGGCATTACCCAAAGGCGAGATACAGGACGTGATACTTTGATAGGAGATACTGCCATTATTTAAAGTGCCGACAAGAACTGTACATGCTCCACAATCTCCTTCTCTGCATCCGATTTTTGTTCCTTTTAATTGTTTGTTTTCTCGAATAAAATCGAGTAAAGTTATCCCGATATGGGCTGAAGTTTTGACAACTTCATTATTTAATATAAATTGAATCATAGGTAAGGAGCAAGATAGAAAAAAACTAAACATATTTCCAAGCAAAAAAATAAATTGATTAACAAATAGTAAAAGACATAAGACCGCTTCGCTGCAAGACAA
>JAQRMW010000065.1 GCA_028599075.1 Urechidicola sp.
CCAACGGTCTTGTATATGAAAAGTAGCGGGTTTTGTACACTAATATTTCGGTTTAACACAGACTTATTTTAGATTTACTTACTTTCGTTTAAGCAGCAAAACCGCTATTTTTTATATACGTTGTTGGGCACAGTACTTTTAAGATGCCCATTTTAGAATGTTTTTTTCAATATTTTCACTCCAAACATTTTCATCTTCCATTTCCTGATTATTCAGCCATTGCTTTTCTAACCAATTTTTAAGTTTTTCTGGGTTATTAAATTTGTTTTCAATTCCAGACTTTAGAAACATAATAAATTGGTCAATACTTAAAGGAATGATTTTTGTCTTTCCTCCATATAATTTAGTGTTAAATCTATTAAGATTGAAATAATGAGCTAAAGTTCCTTCGCTAATTTTTGGAGCAACAAATAAACAATACATTTCCTTGTTTAAAAGTTCTTTTGCTTTTCCAAAATGTCTTGGTACAGATTCACTTTCCATTTTATATTGAGTATTCCCACCAGACATTGTAACTTCCGTAATAATTCCAAAATCAGTATATTCAGATTCAATATCGGGCTTTTTACCTGGAGCATAATTTAGTGGCATTCCGTCAATATCCATAATAAAGTTACCATCAACTCTTTTAGCATAATTAAGCATAACTAAAGCTCTCCAAACATTCCATTCGAGGAATAGAGGAGCGTCAGGCACTTCCTTTTTCTTGATTTGCTCAAATACATTAAGAATATCAGGAAGTTCTTTGTAATCTTTTAATTCTCGTTTCTTCTCTTCAATGTTTTTAGACTTCACAGTAATTCTCAAGTTGTCTAAAATATCTTTAAGTTTTTCGATTGAAGCAGTTTTGTCAAATATAGAAAGCCCTAGATTTTCTATTTGTTTAATCAATAAGTCTCTATTGTCAGACAATAATTTAATTGAAAAGGGATTGAATAAATAGTTTTTGAATTCGGATGTGGTTTTAAATTCTAAAGGTTTTCTGTCTATTTCTTTAAGTAGATAATCTACTTCTTCTACTTTTTGGGGTGAAATAATTAATCTAAAAGTTCTTTTTTGAAAAGTAACTAATTCGGTTGCTCTAATATATCGGACAAATGCATCAGCATAGTCTTTCATATTGGCACTTTTAGTTTTTATGAATTTTTTTAGTGAATTATCTGAACTTTCTCTTGTTTTTAGTTTTTTGTCTTGAACTTCTTGATGGAAAATTTCAAGAATTTCATTTTCAAAACATTCAGCAACATACATTTTTCTGCTGCCCTTATATGGTTTTGAGTTTTTTTGGAACTCCTTTATTTTTAAAACTACTTTATCAAAATCATTGTAGTTTGTTAGTTGAGAAAAGAATAATGCTATTTCAGTTTTTGAAATGCTTCCAAGTTCTTTAACTAGCCTTAATAATTCAAGATATGGTTTTACACTAAAATCTACTGTTTTAGATTTTGTATGATAAGGAGAAGGAAGTTGAAATTTTAAAAGTTGCCTAGTGAATGTTTCATCTAATCTTTTTTCAGCTAGCAGAAGCTTACCTGCTTCTGTAAGTTTTACTGTAGGTTTTAAATCAACGAAGCCTAATGCTTTTGGAGCTCTTGTAATTCTATCTCTTGCAGCTAAAGCTGGGTTTGAAGGAAAAGTATCTCCTTCATAATATTTCGAGTCAAAGAGAGTTTGGAAAAAATCAATCTGTACTTGGTCGTTTCCAGACCATTTTTGTCCTTCAAAATTTTCTGATAAAATTCTTATTTCTGGAATTATTTTTTCAATTGTTCTTGGAGATGTGAATGCAAATAATGCTTTCGTTTTGCTTAAATTCGCCATAATTATTCCCAGAAAATTTTATCATCAACTGCCATTGATTTTGTTTGAATATTATCCTTACCTGTTTCTATATATTCAGATATTCTTGAACTAGAAATCTCAATTGATTTATCTGAAATATCACAACCAATATAATTACAGTTGTTTTTAATGGCTGCGATTGCAGATGAAGCACTTCCTAAAAAAGGGTCGCAAACTGTGAAACCTTCTTCAGAACTTGCGTGCAACATAGCTTGAAAAACTTCTACAGGTTTTTGAGTTGGGTATTTTGAACTATGGATTCTTTTAAATCTCCAAACATCTGGGAATTTTCTATTTCTAATTTTTCTAGTATTCCCATTTGTTGCAAAAATTATATACTCGTGCCTACGTCTGAAATAATGTCCCATTCCAATGTTCACTTTGTCCCAAGTTATTAGGTTTTTTACATCAAAATGACTACGAACAACACTTCCTAAACTTAAAAGAGAGTAAGAGTCAAACATAATATAAATATGTCCAGTTGATTTTTTTAAAACTCTTTTACATTCAGATAGAAATTCATCATAATTTTCTTCACTATCTTTAAATTCTCCGAACCATTTCCCATTATCCTTTCCTTTGTCCGAATATTTACCAACTATTCTTCCTTTTCCAAGTTTGAGCTTGTCATTCATTCCTGAATATGCTGGGTCAGTTGCAATAACATCTACACTATTTGAAGGTAATTTTTTTAAGAATGAAATAGCATCATCTTGATATATTGATACTTTGTTTTTATCTGAATTATATTTGAAAGTAGCTTCTGCTTTTTTTAATTTTTTTTCAATTCTATCTTCTGTGTTTTCAATAAACGATAAGATTGTTTGAAAATATTTTTTTGATATTTCTTCATTAACAACAGGAATGTTTTGTTCAATTATATATTCTTTCAATCGGCTTTCTGTAATTCCGTATTGTTCTACTATTTCAGATGTTCTATACATTCAATTTTCTTTTTTACAAATCTACAAAATTTGATTGGTTTATGGTGGTCGTTTTGTATTGTGCCCAACGTGTTTGTGCATGATTTTGTTACGGAAAAGTGCGCGAGCAATTTTCCGCCGTTGCACAAGCCATTGTAAATATACGAGGAATTTCCGTAAGGGAAATTCCGCCGTAATGAATTATGC
>JAQRMW010000066.1 GCA_028599075.1 Urechidicola sp.
AAGTTCTTTTTACATTTAAAGGAATGTGAATATCGTTATAATTATAGAAATAAAAATTTGTATATTAGCACCCTAAAATTAATCAAAGATAACCCTCTTAAGTTATCTTGAACCTTTTTTTTAAATATCGACGAGAAATCTCATTAGTTTGATGCGATTTCTCACTTTGTTCGAAATGACATTTTGGAATGAAAATAGAATATGAAATATTATAGTCTAAACAACAATGCTCCAAAAGCTTCATTTAGTGAAGCTGTTATCAAAGGATTAGCTCCAGATAATGGACTGTATTTTCCTGAATCGATTACTCCTTTACCTACTTCGTTTTTTGAGAATATTGAAAATTATTCTAACAATGAAACTGCCTATGAATTGATAAAACAATTTGTGGGTGATGAGATTCCAACAGCAGAATTAAAAGACATCATTGCAGATGTTTTACAATTTGATTTCCCTTTGGTTGAAGTTGAAAAAGATATTTATTCGTTAGAATTATTCCACGGACCAACAATGGCTTTTAAAGATGTTGGTGCTCGCTTTATGGCGCGATGCTTATCGTATTTTAATCAAGAAAACCCTAATGAAGTAACTGTTTTAGTAGCTACATCAGGTGATACAGGTGGTGCAGTGGCAAATGGTTTTTTAGGAGTTGATGGTGTGAATGTTGTAATTCTTTACCCAAGTGGAAAAGTAAGTGACATTCAAGAAAAGCAATTGACAACTTTAGGCCAGAATATAAAAGCTTTGGAAGTTGATGGTGTTTTTGATGACTGTCAGGCTATGGTGAAAAAAGCTTTTTTAGATGCTAGTATTACTGATAAAATGCAATTGACATCTGCCAATTCTATCAACATTGCACGATGGTTGCCACAGATGTTTTACTTTGCTTTTGCGTACAAGCAATTAAAAGACAAGAGTAAGAAATTAGTCTTCTCTATCCCTTCAGGAAACTACGGAAACATCTGTGCAGGTATGATGGCGCAAAAATTAGGTTTGCCTGTTGACATATTTATAGCAGCCACCAATGCAAATAAAGTTGTGACTGATTATTTAGAAACTGGTAACTATCAACCAAAACCATCTGTGCAAACAATTTCAAATGCGATGGATGTTGGAGACCCGAGTAATTTTATAAGAATTGAAAAGTTACACGACAATGATTTTGAGAAGTTGAAAAACAACCTTCACTCCTATTCATTTACTGATGATGAAACGCGTAAAGCGATGCTGCATTTATTTAAGGTGTGTAATTATACTGCTGACCCTCATGGTGCTATTGGTTATTTAGGTATCAAAGAACATTTGAAAAAGAATCCTAATACCCAATGTGTATTTTTAGAAACAGCACATCCGGTGAAGTTTTTACCTGTTTTGGATGAAGCTATTGCGAATCAAATTGAAATACCTAAGCAAATAAAATCTGTGATTGATAAAGAAAAGGTTGCAACTAAAATTGCAACTTATGAGGAGTTAAAAGATTTTTTGTTAATTTAATCCTTAGTGTCTTTCCCTTGAAAAAGGGAATCCAATTTTAAACTTGGGGAAATAGATTCCCGCCTACGCGGGAATGACAAATTATTTGCAAATAATCCTAAAATTTCTTAAATTGTAGTTTCATTTAATTTTTAAATTATGGCAGGTTTCGGATATGCAGGATGGGCTTTGTTAGAAAACATCAAAAAGAACATTGAGCAGAAACGTTCTGTCCGAATGGGAAAAGAAGGATATACTTCTACCAAAAGAATTAAACGTGAATTTAATTTTCCAAAAGTCTCTGAAGAAGAACTAGAAAAGATAAAAGCTGATATTAGAGCAAAAGGGAAAAGACAACGACTCATTGAAAATAGTATTATTTCAATTCTATCTTTAACTGTATTCACTCTCATTTACATTTATTTATTTTAGATTATGCCATACGGATCTGGATCTGCATATAGAGAAATAAAATTCAAATTAGAGGAAAGAAAGTCTAAAAGGCTTGGGCATAAATATGCTACAACAAAAAGGAAACTTAAAGAATTCTATACTCCAGACATCACAAAAGAAGAATTAGAAAAGATAAAATTTGATATAAGAGCTAAAGGAAAAAGGCAGCGAATCATTGAAAATAGCATCACTATACTATTAACAATTATATTTTTAATACTTCTATATTTCTTGTTTTTTTAGTACCCGTTTTATAACTTATTTCTTCTTTTCAAATACAAATAAAATATTTCCTTATATTTAAAAATCAAAAATGGCTAATAGTCAATCTATTAGTTCATACTATATTTATTACTAACTAAAACTTAAAAAAGAATGAAAAAATTAGTAGCAGAATTTATTGGAACAGCGTGGCTTGTTCTTGGTGGTTGTGGGGCAGCAATGTTAGCAGCAGGATTTCCAGATTTAGGAATTGGATTTGCAGGTGTTGCACTTGCGTTTGGTTTAACAGTAGTTACCATGGCATACGCTATAGGTCATATTTCTGGATGCCATTTAAATCCAGCAGTATCTATCGGTTTGTGGATGGGTGGTCGCTTTGACAAAAAAGATTTAATTCCGTACATCATTGCTCAGGTTCTTGGTGGAATTGCAGGTGCTGGTATTTTATATATGATTGTAACTGGCAATGGCAGTGATATTGGGAGTTTTGCTTCTAATGGATTTGGTGAGCTATCTCCTGGTAAATATAGCATGCAAGCTGCATTGATTACCGAAGTTGTGATGACTTTCTTTTTCTTGATTGTTATATTAGGATCTACACATTCTAAGGCTCCAAAATATTTAGCTGGTTTAGCCATTGGTTTGTGTTTAACATTGATACACCTTATAAGTATTCCTGTTACCAATACTTCTGTAAATCCTGCTCGTAGTACGAGTCAAGCATTATTTGCTGGTGGAGATTACACTTCACAACTTTGGCTGTTTTGGGTAGCTCCAATTGTGGGTGCTATTTTGGCGGGTATTGTTTATAAATGGATGTCGCCAGAGGAATAGATTTGAATGAATAATTGAAAGTGAAAAATTAATAATGAAAAGTTAAAAGCTCCGAAATTGAAAATTTAATTTCGGAGCTTTTTGTATCTGTTTAAATAATTTATTAAAACTTAAATTTTAATCCAACCAAGAAATTACGTCCTCTAGTTGAGTATCCCAAGACATCTTCATAATCTTCATTAAAAATATTACTCAAGTTAACAAAAGCGGTAACATTTTCAATTCCGTAGTTAATATTAAAATCAACCAAATTGTAAGCATCTAAAATTACATCTTCACCTGCAGAACCAAAACTTCCCCATTGGTCAAAATAAGTACGCTCTCCAACTCCTTTATATACAACCGAAATATTCATACGTCTTATTGGTTGATAATCTACACTTGCAGTTATTTTATGAGAAGGGATGTAATCTAGATCTGAACTCTTATGTGTATATGCATGAGAAAGGTTTACATGTAAATTCTTTAGTGGCTTTAAATTCAAAGCAGTTTCTACGCCTTTTACATTTTGTTCATCTCTAGAGTTTTCATATTCACCAACAAAAGTGATAGGGTCAGAAACAAAAATAATGGTGCTCTTTTCTGCTCTATAAAAGAAAACGGAACTCAAGTTTAGCCACTTCTTATAAGATGAATCAAAACCTAATTCGAAGGTTGCGTTTTCTTCAGGATCTAAATCTAAATTACCATATTGAGAAAATAATTGGTAGGTACTTGGTGCAATAAATGCGGTAGAATATGACGTTAAAACTTTAAAATTTAAATCTTCAGACTTAATAACATTGTATGACGGATTGATATGATACACAAAATGACTACCATATTCTGAGTGATTGTTTAAGCGAACTCCGGCGTTTAAGTTCAGACCATTAGCACCAGTAAAAACATAACTCGCAAATGGATCGATGGTATTGTAATTTGCTTTGTCCTTATCAATATTACCAAACGGTGTATTGGTTTGATTGTCAAAATCTTGATAGTTAAACCCAAGAATCAAATGAGATTTTTTAGAGAAATTGTATTTGTTAATTACCTCTGCAAATAAGCTAGTCCCTTTATATAAATAGCTATCTAAGGTATTTGACCAAGAATTAAAACTATCAAAACCACGTTCTAAATCAGTCGCAGACAAGGTCACTAATAATTCTCCCTTTTCATATTTATAATCTGATTTTATTCCATATTGGAATTGTTCTTCATAACCATTATTAACATCTGAATCGAAATAAGCCCCAGCATCATACTCATATTTGTAGTTGCTGTAATTTCCAAAAACTTCAAAATTTAGTTTTTCTGAAGCTTCAAAACCAAGCTTTACCAAAGCGGCATCACTATTATAAGCATCATCACTAAAAGGAGTAATAGCATCTTTATCATTTGCTGATGAGATACCATCACTTTTAGAAAGACTGTAGTTTGCCAAATAGGTAAACTTATTAATCGTTCCTCTTAACCCAACACTCTGATTGAGGTTGTTTAATTTAGAATTTCGATTTCGTTGGGTATTATTAGTACCCACACTTGCTGTGTAATTAAAAGCAATTGGAGATTTTGAAGCTTTTTTTAGTTTTATATTAATCACACCTGCTGCTGCACCAGAACCATACAAGGTGCTAGATGACCCTTTTAAAATTTCGATAGATTCTACTTCATTCAGATCTAATAAATTTAGATTGTAGGTAGATGAAATTCCTGTTGGGTCACTCACTAAAACTCCATCAATTGCAACAGCTACTTGCCTATTTCTACCACCTCTAATATAGATTCCAATTGGATAACCAGCAGCATTGTTGTTGCCCGTAATTTCTACACCAGCTACTTGATCCAGTAAGTCTGCTACTGTTTTTCCAGCACTTTGCTCAATTTGTTTTTTTGTGATTTTGTAAATGATTTTACCAGAATTCTCTTTTTTTAATTCGAATTTGGTGTCAGAAAGTACAACTTCATCTAGTTGTTCTACTTTCTCTTTTTGTTCTTCTTGTGCCCATCCTATTTGTGAGGACAACAACAATACTAAAACACTTAGTTTTAAGGTGTTCGTTTTCATTTTAAAATGATTTAAATAATTAATTTTAAATCAGGTAAAAAATTGGGAATAGTTTTACTAACCCAAACCTTTTCTCCCGAAAGCTTGTAATTCAATAATTGCGGCAGGTCTCCTGACTCGTGTATTATTGTTGACCTTCCCATCTACAAAAAAGACAGTGGTATAAAGAGTAACAATAACCATCCGTTAAACGGACTGAACTTACAGTTGCGGGAACAGTCTCGGAGTTACACCGAATTCCCTTTTAATTTCGCTTCTAGTTATATAGAATTGAAAACCATAATCGTTGCAAATATAGCTAACATTACTATGAACAACTAACAATTAAATAGGATTTGTTTATTAAATAATACTATTTTTGAACGATGAAAAAACAGGTTACGAAAATAAATTTTTCAAAATATTTAGGGTTAATTTTAATGATGCTCACATTTATATCGTGTGATAAAAAAACAATAACCAAAACAACTAACACTTCAGAACAATATGCGCAAGGGTTTGAAATAAAGCAACTTATTGATTTTAAAAAAATAACTATTAAATCTCCTTACCCCAATTCAGAAAATGATTTAAATTATTTTTTGGTTAATGATAAAACTGATTTAACACAGTTTGAGTCTTCTGATATTTTGATTCAAATTCCTATCCAACAAATTGTTGTTACAAGCACTACGCATATTCCTATGCTAGAATTGCTCGATGTTCAAAATACCTTGGTTGGTTTTCCAAACACCAAATACATATCATCAGAAAAGACAAGAATATTAATTGATGAAAATAAAATTCAAGAATTAGGAATAGATAGCAATATCAACACAGAAATTTTGATTGATTTACAACCAAATCTTGTCATGGCATTTGCTATGAGTTCCGGTAATAAATCATTAAGTACTATTGAAAAGTCTGGAATTCCTGTGATATACAACGGTGATTGGCTAGAAGAGACTCCTCTTGGTAGAGCAGAATGGATTCGCGTTTTTGGAGCCTTATATGACCTAGACAAAAAGGCTGATTCAATCTTTAAACGGATTGAAAAAAATTACAATGACGCTAAAAAAATTGCTGTCAATTCGAGCAGCACACCAAGTGTTTTAGCAGGAGTTATGTTTAAGGATATCTGGAATTTGCCCGCAGGAGAAAGTTTTGTAGCCCAATTCTTAAAAGATGCAAACACCAACTACTTATGGAGTGATACATATGGAACTGGAAGTTTACAACTCAATTTTGAAAATGTATTAGACAAAGGAAAAGAAGCTGAAGTTTGGATAGCACCTGGTCATTATACCTCTAAAGAACAATTGCTAAGTGCTAGTAAACACTATAATGAGTTTGATGCTTTTAATAAAAATAACATCTACACCTTTGCAAATAAAAAAGGTGAAACTGGTGGAGTCATTTATTATGAACTTGCACCTACTCGACCAGATTTAGTTTTAAAAGATATTATTAAAATTGCACATCCAGAATTGCTAGATGATTATGAGTTTACTTTTTTTGAGAAGATGGAGTAGGGATAGTCAATAGTTGGTAGTTGGTAGTTTTTATGGATTATTGATTTCTTAAGAAAGACTATATTCTCTGTGCTAACTCTGTGAAAAAAACTTTTAAACACAAATTATAATTCCATCTTTGCGAACAAAGAGAAGCAATCTCATTATGCAAGTTACAGATTATTTGAGATCGCCACGTCTCTCTGCTTCTCGCGAAGACAGAAGTAATTTTCATAATACTTAAGTTATAAATCGTATGTGGTCTATTCGTTTATTTTACTCTTTCAACGTGCTTTCAAACAACTCATAAATACGTTTGTATTCATCTGTCCAAGAGCTAGGCTCAACAAATCCATGGCGTTCTAGTGGATACAATGCCATTTGCCAGTTTTCTTTTCCTAATTCAATTAAACGCTGATTTAAACGTACTACATCTTGAAAATGAACATTGTCATCTACCATACCATGAAGAATTAAAAGGTTCCCTTCCAATCCTTCAGCAAAATTAATTGGAGAACTCAATTCATATGACTTTGGATCTAATACCGGAGTGTTTAAAATATTGGCTGTATATGCGTGATGATAATGCGCCCAGTCGGTCACAGATCTAATTCCTGCTCCGCTCTTAAACGTATCAGCTTCGTTAAACATACCCATAAGTGCAATAAATCCACCATAAGACCCCCCATAAATTCCTACATTATTTTCATCTACTCCATAATCATCAATCATATAATTTACTGCATCTACCTGGTCAGATAAATCTTTACCTCCCATGTGACGATAAATCCCGGTTCTAAAATCGCGACCATAGCCTTTACTAGCTCTATAATCTACATCTAACACCACAAAGCCATTGTCTACTAAAATATTATGAAACATATATTCTCTAAAATAACCACTCCACCATTTGTGTGCATTTTGTAAATAACCAGCGCCATGTACAAACACAACTATTGGCTTATCTTTAGCTCCGCCTTCTGGTTGATATAAACGTGCATGTACATTTACCCCATCAGAAGCTGTAAAAGTGATATTTTCTGGAATTTTCCAATTGTATGAATTGAATTCTTTAGTAGTAGATTCTGTGATTTGTTCTTCTTGAGATTTACTTTCATTTTTTAGTAAAAACAACTCCCAAGGTTTATTGCTAAAAGATTGACGAATAGCAAAATTCTTTTCATCAGGTGAAATAGTTACTTCATTATTTCCCGTTTGATTCGTTAATAAATCCCGTCTTAAATTCTTTAAATTTAATTCGTACAAATGACGCTCTCCAGGGTGTATCTCATTAGTGGTTATGAACATTGATTTGCCATCAATTGAAGTTTTAGCATCATACACTTCCCAATTTCCTTTAGTTAAAGCTTTCTCTTTTTTTGAATTGACATTAACTTGATACAAATGTGAAAATCCTGTTTTTTCGGAATGAAAGAAAATGAATTCATTGTTTATCCAATCCCAATTACCACCAGATTGTTGCCAAGGTATTCCTGGGCCAGCTATCCACGCTTCATCGTGTTGGTGGTTAAGTTCAACTAAGGTTCCGTTAGCATAATCAATTTTTGCAAACCATCTATCTTTATTGTCGGTAGAACGAATTTCAACTACCGTTGATTTTCCATTAGGAGAATTCTTTGGATTGAAGAAGTTTACTGATTTAGGAGCTTCATATTTTGGATTGAAATCATCATCATAATCTTTTAAAAACAAAGGCTTTGTATATATTCCTGCAAAAGATTTAGTGCTGACTTGATAC
Source organism: Urechidicola sp. (assembly GCA_028599075.1). Taxonomy (GTDB): domain Bacteria; phylum Bacteroidota; class Bacteroidia; order Flavobacteriales; family Flavobacteriaceae; genus Urechidicola. The sequence continues at coordinate 8,279 of JAQRMW010000066.1, forward strand.
GTTGAATCTTGTTTAAAATCAAATACCCATAACTCATGAATTGCTTGCTTAGCACCTGTTAACTCATATGTTTTTTGAGTACTTGTATAACCTTCATCATTAACAAAATGTGGGATTTCGGCAATTGTATTGTCAGGGTACTCAGATAGTTTATAGGTAACAAAATTACCATTCTCTCCTAAGGTGATGTTAGAAATATACTTGCCGTTTAAATAAACAGCCTTTGGCTGAGAATCTTTTAATAACTCTGCATGTTCTTTTGTCAATTCCTTTTTTTCTTTTCTATCTCTTAAAACTTCAAACAATTCTTGCTGTTGGTTTTCTAACCACGTGTCCTGTTCAGAAACTTTTTTGTCAGTCTTTTTAGAACCCGATTTAAAATTCGTTAGTTGCGTAATTCCACCATTAATTAAATCATATTTAAATAAGTTATTGCTACGCTCAAAAATAATTGCGGTGTCATCAGAAGTAAAATAAACGTTTGATTCACGTTCATTAAATGTAGTAATTAACTTTTTAGAACTGTTAGATGCCAAATCATACAAATAAACATCTCCTTCTTTAGCATACACCTTTTTCGATTTATCTGAGCTATAATCAAAGTCACTTCTTCCAACTAAGGCTTTTTCTTCATCAACAGAAACCTTACTGATTTTTTTAGAAGCCAAATCATATTTATATAGTGACTTTATTTTTTCTAATTCAGGATTCCAAGTAAAATAAATAGTTTTACTGTCTTCACCCCAAAAAATATTGGTCGGTGAAACACCAATAAAATTTTCTGCTTGCATTATTTGTTCAATCGATAATTCTGATTGATTGTTTTCTTGAGAGAAAGCACTAAAAGAAACTAAAATGAGAACTGCTAATATGAAATTTTTCATGGAATAATGCTTTTGATAAGTGGATTCCCACATACGCGAGAAAGACATAGTATTTTAATTATATAATCCTAAAACAACGAGGTTTGATCTTCATCATCATCCTTTTTCTTAGGTGGTTTTATAGTTGGCTTCTTTTTGGCAGCATCAATAATAGCAGGTGTATCAGGAGCTAATTCTTCTTTAACTTCAACCTCTTGAATATCTAATGGTAAGGTTTCGACAACCTCCTCTTCAACTACTTCTACTTCATTAATTGGCGGAGCAATATATTCTAACGGTTCTAATAATTTGACTTGTTTTATTTTTTCAATAGTCAATTGATTTCCTAAAGATTTAATTCCTTTAACGGCGATGAACTCTTCTAAATTTACTTCTATATTTTCTAAACTTCTTTTTGAGAATACTACTTCAGCCATTGGTCTAAAATCTGTTGCCACCAATTCTAATTGCGATTTTGGATGTTCAGAAATAAATGATTCTTCCTTATTCGGATTATCTATCATAAAGCGTTTTACATAATATTTTGCTTTATCGCCATCAAAATAAATTGCCGAAATTGGCTTGTTTGGAATCCATTTTTCTAAGATAATCATATCTGTATCAAAATGTGCAGATAACTCAGGTGCAATTGTTCTGGCAATTCCTTTTTGCGTAATGATCAGCAATCTGTCTTCTGCAGTAAACTCACCCAACAAATCACCCCGATCATCAACATTTAATCTTTGAACGGTATCATCAAACCAAATTTTACGAGGTTTTAAGGTTGATATTCCTTTCTCTTTTAATTCAATTTTCTTGACAGCAAATTTGGTCAAAATATTTCCTTTAGATCCACGGCCTTTAATTAATAAGTCAGAAAAATCAACATCCCATTTTATCTTTTTAACGTTACCTACTGCTCGTAAATTCACCGCTACAATTTCAGCCTCACCATTAGGATTTGCCGTAAAATAATGCACAATAGATGCTTTGCTACCAGCTGTTAAATCGTACTCCTTATCTCTAGTAACACCAGTTACATGAAATCGTTTCATCAGTGTTGGACCGCCTCTACCATCGCGATACATTAAATTATAAACAGTACGTTTATCTCCTTTTTTAAACACAGCAACATGAATGATATCTTTACCAACAAAGGTTTTAGCACCAACTTTGGTTATCACCATTTTACCATCTTTTCTAAAAACAATGATATCATCAATATCAGAACAATCAGCAACAAATTCGTCGCGGCGTAATGAAGTTCCTACAAATCCTTCTTCGCGATTGACATATAATTTTGAATTGCGCATTACCACTTTACTCGCAACAATATCATCAAAAGTTCTTAGTTCTGTTTTACGCTCACGCCCCTTTCCGTATTTTGTTTTTAAGTTTTTAAAATAATCAACTGCAAAATCTATCAAGTTATCTAAGTGATGTTTTACACTCTCAATTTTATCTTCTAAAGATTCTATGTGTTGCTTGGCTTTGTCAATATCGAACTTTGAAATTTTCTTGATTTTAATTTCAGTCAATCTAACAATATCTTCTTCGACAACAGCACGTTTTAAATTTTTGATAAATGGTTTTAACCCATCATCAATTGCTTTAATCACACCTTTCCAGGTATCAACTTCTTCAATATCTCGGTAGATTCTGTTTTCTATAAAAATTCTCTCCAACGAAGCAAAATGCCACTGCGATTCTAACTCATCCAACTGAATCTCTAACTCACGTTTTAATAATTCAACTGTATGTTGAGTTGAATGTTTCAACATATCACTCACTCCAATAAATACTGGTGTATTGTCTTCAATGATGCATCCTAAAGGAGATATTGAATTCTCACAATTAGTAAATGCATATAAAGCATCAATACTCTTATCTGGAGAGATACCTACAGGTAAATGCACTAAAATTTCAACTTTGGCGGCAGTATTATCTTCAATTTTTTTGATTTTAATTTTACCCTTATCATTAGCTTTTAAGATAGAATCAATTAAAGATGTCGTTGTAGTACCAAAAGGAATTTCAGAAATTACTAAGGTCTTTTTATCGAATTGAGAAATTTTTGCACGCACACGAATTTTACCTCCTCTTTTACCATCATTATAGTTAGAAACATCAGCAATCCCTCCATTTAAAAAGTCAGGAACTATTTTAAAACTTCGTCCTTTTAATATTTTGATAGAGGCATCAATCAGTTCATTAAAATTATGTGGTAATATTTTAGTAGAAAGCCCTACTGCTATCCCCTCAGCACCTTGTGCCAATAACATAGGAAACTTTACAGGAAGGTCTATTGGTTCTTTTCTACGACCATCATAAGACATTTTCCATTCGGTTGTCTTCGGGTTAAAAACAACATCTAAAGCAAACTTAGATAAACGTGCCTCAATATATCTTGGTGCTGCTGCACGGTCACCGGTCAGAGTATTTCCCCAGTTTCCTTGCATATCAATCAGCAATTCTTTCTGACCAATTTGCACCATAGCATCTCCAATACTAGCATCACCATGTGGATGATATTGCATGGTATGCCCTACAATATTAGCTACTTTATTGTAACGACCATCATCCAAATCTTTCATCGATTGCATGATACGACGCTGTACAGGCTTAAATCCGTCTCCAATAGATGGAACAGCACGCTCTAATATCACATACGATGCGTAATCTAAAAACCACTCTTTATACATGCCCGTAACACGCGTAATCGTTTCTTGGGCAGAATCATCGTGATTTTCTATTTCTTCTGAATGTTCGTCTTGCATTATAATTCTTCAGCTAAATCTAGTTCTACTTTTAAGTTTTGGATGATAAACTTTTGTCTGTCTGGTGTATTTTTTCCCATATAAAATTCCAATAATTTTTCAATTGGCATTTCTTTGTCTAACATCACTGGATCTAAACGAATGTCATTTCCTATGAAATGCACAAACTCGTCTGGACTGATTTCTCCCAAACCTTTAAATCGGGTAATTTCTGGTTTACCGCGTAATTTTTCAATGGCATATCTTCGTTCTTGTTCAGAATAACAATAAAAAGTTTCTTTTTTATCTCTTACTCTAAATAGCGGTGTTTCTAAAATATAAAGGTGTCCTTCTTTAATTAATTCTGGGAAGAATTGTAAGAAAAAAGTAATCAATAATAAGCGAATGTGCATACCATCAACATCTGCATCTGTTGCTATTACAATATTGTTATAACGTAAATTTTCAATACCGTCTTCAATATTTAAGGCTGATTGCAATAAATTGAATTCCTCATTCTCATACACAATTTTCTTGCTCAATCCGTAAGAGTTTAAAGGCTTCCCTTTTAAACTAAAAACGGCTTGTGTGTTTACATTTCTAGATTTTGTTATGGATCCACTTGCTGAATCTCCCTCGGTAATAAATAGTGTAGTATCTAAACGATTGTCTTTTTTCATATCACCCAAATGGATGCGACAATCTCTTAATTTTTTATTGTGAAGGTTTGCTTTCTTAGCTCTATCACGAGCTAATTTTCGAATACCCGATAATTCCTTACGTTCCTTTTCGGCTTGAATTATTTTTTTCTGAATTTTTTCTGCAACATCAGGATTGCGATGTAGGTAATTATCAAACTTTCTTTTTACAAAATCGTTGATAAAAGTACGAACCGTTGGTAAACCACCTCCCATTTCTGTAGAACCTAATTTTGTTTTTGTTTGACTCTCAAACACAGGTTCCATTACTTTAATACTAACTGCTGTTACAATAGATTTTCTGACATCAGAAGCATCGTAATTCTTATTGAAATAATCTCGAATGGTTTTAACAACTGCCTCTCTATATGCATTTTGATGTGTACCACCCTGAGTAGTGTGCTGTCCATTTACAAAAGAATGAAACTCCTCACTGTATTGAGCTTTACTATAAGTCAGTGCGATTTCAATATCATCTTCTAGCAAATGTACAATTGGAAATAACATGGACTCATCTGCAATATTTTCTTCTAACAGATCTTTCAATCCATTTTCTGAAAAATATTTTTCACCATTATAAATGATTGTTAAACCCGTGTTTAAATACACATAGTTTTTAATCATTTTGATGATATACTCGCTTCTAAATTTATATTTCAGAAAAATTTTAGTGTCAGGAGTAAAAGTCACCTTCGTTCCTTTACGCAGAGATGAAGTTTCTATATCAGATTTGTGGGTCAATTCACCACGCTCAAACTCAGCAAATGTCATTTGATTATCCCGAATCGATTGCACTTTAAAATAGTTTGACAAAGCATTTACCGCCTTGGTACCAACGCCATTTAATCCAACAGATTTTTTAAAAGCCTTTGAATCATACTTACCGCCAGTATTCATTTTAGACACTACATCTACTACTTTTCCAAGTGGAATTCCCCGCCCATAATCACGTACAGTAACTGAAGTATCTTTGACTGAAACTTCAATGGTTTTTCCAGCACCCATTACAAACTCATCGATACAATTATCGAGTACTTCTTTGATTAGAATGTAGATACCATCATCTGGCGATGAACCATCTCCCAATTTACCAATATACATTCCTGGACGCATACGAATATGCTCTTTCCAGTCGAGTGAGCGTATATTGTCTTCGGTATATTTACTTTCTGTTGCCATTGCCTTTGAGAGTTGAGGAAAGGCTAAAATACACCAACAACTTAAAAAATAAAAGAGGGGAGTTTAATAGTTATTAACAGATATTGAACAGGTGTTTTTAGAAATTATTTCTATACAGTGAGAAGTCGTATTACTAAAATGAGATTATAACAATTTTTTACAAAACTTCGCAAAGACATTGTAATAAAAACCACGTCATTGCGAACATAGTGAAGCAATCTCTTAAAACAGAACTACAGATTAACAGATTGCCACGGCGTGCTTCCTCACAAAGACATTAAACAAAAACATCAATTTATGATATTCTGGTTTCCCGCTTACGCGAGAAAGACAATAAATAAATGAGATTCCTAAAGTTTTTTTTGCAGAACTGACAAAGGCATTTTTATCGTCACTGCAAAAAATTGTTTCAATTTTGTGGCAGTCTGTTTATGGATAATAATAATGAGATTGCCACGTCGTACCTCCTCGCAATGACGTGAAATTTATCTTTTAAACATTAAATCTAAAGTTCATCATATCACCATCTTGTACGATATACTCTTTTCCTTCAACGCCTAATTTACCCGCATCTCTTACTTTAGGTTCACTGCCATAATGAACGTAATCTTCATATTTAATAACCTCGGCACGGATAAATCCTTTTTCGAAGTCTGTATGAATAACACCTGCTGCTTGTGGAGCTGTATCACCAATATTGATAGTCCAAGCGCGAACTTCTTTTACTCCGGCAGTAAAATAAGTTTGCAGATTTAATAATTTATATGCCGCACGGATCAATTTAGAAGCACCTGGTTCATCTAAACCCATATCTTCTAAAAACAATTGACGTTCTTCGTAGTCTTCCAACTCATTGATGTCTGCTTCTGTACCTACAGCCAAAATAATCACTTCAGCATCTTCGTTTTTCACAGCCTCTTTTACTGCATCTACATAGGCATTTCCACTAACTGCAGAATCATCATCAACATTACACACATATAAAATAGGTTTGTCAGTCAATAATTGTAGTGGTTTTAAAAACTCACGTTCATCTTCAGTAAATTCTATTTCACGAACAGAATGAAAACCTTCTAACCCATCGATAACCTTAGTCAGCGTATCAACTTCTTTTTGTGCAACTTTATCTCCTGTTCTAGCCGCTTTTTTTGATTTTTCTAAACGCTTTTCAACTGCTTCTAAATCTTTTAATTGCAACTCAACATCAATCGTTCCCTTATCACGAACTGGGTCTATACCTTCATCAACATGCACAATATTATCATTATCAAAACAACGCAATACATGAATGATAGCATCAGTTTCTCTAATATTAGACAAGAATTTATTTCCTAACCCTTCACCTTTACTTGCACCTTTTACCAATCCTGCAATATCAACAATTTCAACCGTAGCAGGCATTACTCGCTCTGGATTCACCAGCTCTTCTAATTTTTCTAGCCTAGCATCTGGAACATTTACTACGCCAATATTTGGCTCGATTGTACAAAAGGGAAAGTTTGCACTTTGCGCTTTTGCATTTGATAAACAATTGAATAAGGTTGATTTTCCTACGTTTGGTAATCCTACAATTCCTGCCTTCATTATTGATAATTTTTTGAGGTGCAAATATAGGAGTTCGTTTTAGAATTCATCGTACATTTATCAATGAAATATTAAACCATGAATCACAAAAAAAGAATCGTTGTTTTAACGGGTGCCGGAATGAGTGCTGAATCAGGTATTAAAACATTTAGAGATGCCGGTGGACTTTGGGAAGGCCATTCGATAGAAGAAGTTGCTACTCCACAAGGTTGGGAACGAAACCCTAAATTGGTACTCGAGTTTTACAATCAGCGAAGAAAACAATTATTAGAGGTGCAACCAAACAAAGCCCACTACCTACTTCATTCTTTAGAAGATAAATATGACGTAAATATCATCACTCAAAATGTAGATGATTTGCATGAAAGAGCTGGCAGTAATAATGTACTTCACCTTCATGGTGAGTTGAGAAAAGTTAGAAGCACTACTGACGAATCCCTTGTTTACGATTGGGATACTGATTTACATTTAGGTGATCTCTGTAAAAACAATTCTCAATTAAGGCCTCATATAGTGTGGTTTGGAGAAGCGGTTCCTAATTTATTAATTGCTGAAGATATCACACAAAAAGCAGATATATTAATTATTATTGGTACTTCTATGCAAGTATATCCAGCTGCGAATTTAATTTATGCTGTAAAGTCAAATACTCCTATATATTTTATTGATCCCAAACCGAATATTGCAGAAAGTCATTTTGATAATTTAACTATTATTCCTGATTCTGCTACTAACGGCATAGAGAAATTAATTCAGGTTTTAAATTAATAGCACTACTACACTTTATTAAAAATACGTAATTCGTCGTATTGTTTAATGTTTGTTAAACACTTTTCTTTGTAATATTCTCATTACTAAATAACTACTATTATGAATTCAAAAGTTAAATTATTAAGTGGTCTAGTATTTCTTTTTTTTTTTTTACAAATGTTATAGCTCAGACTCCGATGGAGGAATATGTCGAGAAAACTGGTGTCGAGAAAATCAAGAAAAAAATTATTGTTGATGCTTTTAGCAAACCTGCTACACAAAAATTATTTAAAGATGGGCACGGAAAAACGCCCTACCTATCTTCTACTGACCAATTACCAGATACAATTGCATTGATTACCTTTCATATTAATGATTTAAAAGGAATAGCTGAAGGATGGGATTATGGAGGTGGTATTCTATCTGACTCTAATGGAAACTCTATTGCTAATTTGATTCATAATCAAACATTAAAAAGTCTTAAAGATGCGTTTAAAAAAAGAGGTACCATCCTATTAATTCCTCAAGAATATTTGGATACTGAAGAAAAAGCAAACTATTATTTTGAAACATTTGAACCTGAAGTTTCAAAAGCGGGAAAATTCTTAAACAATATAGAAGACAATAGAACAGATAAATCCGTTTGTGCAAATACCTACAGGTATCTAGATTTGGGAGCAGCATTTGATTATAAACGATCACAATCTTTAGGGAGTGAATTGGCTAATAATTTGAATGTAGAAGCTGTTTTAAGTATAGCTATTGATCTATATTATAGTGCAAAGGGAGTTTTTATAAGCAATGTAAAAATGACTATACATGGACCAAATCCAAACCCGAAGTTAGATAAAAAGTATTACGGACAAAAAACAGGAACAGGTTATTATATCGGACAGTTATATATTGGAGGAACTCTTGGGTTTAAAAAACCAATTAAAGTTATTGATCTTAAACAGAAAAAAGATTTTTATAAAAATTTTGAAGGCTTAGAAGTTATCTTTACCAGCTTTATAGAAAAATTTTATGATGAAATGAATGCTGCAATTAATAAGGTTAATAAATAAAATTTAAATTAATGAAACAATTTATCAAACGTATCCTATCTCTATTAATTATTTCTTTTATTAATATTTCTAATGCTCAAACTAATTTTAGCAATGTAGCCTATGAAGTAACTAATGATGTTGTTAAAATTGAGGAATATTCTTATTATGCAACATCGATTGCAAATGTTGGGTATAAACAAACAGACTTTGCATACTCCTCAGTGTCAACTTTTAAAAACGGACGCATTTTGAATCAAGTTAATGAGGGTGCTACATATATCGTAACAGGTCAATCTCAAAGAAATTACTTATACAATGATACAACAAAAGAATATTCAATTAGCGGTAAAACATATTCATTAATTAGTTTTGGGAACTTACAATTTGACTATCAAAAAGAAGGCTTTAAAATTATTTCTAAAAGTAATACAAATTTAGAATTACAATTCGATAATGGAAAAAAGACCGTAACATATAGACTACTAAAAAATGGTAATGTAGAGAAAACTACTCCTGATTTATGGTATGAAGTAAAAAGTACATATAATACCATAGGTCAACTTATAGAAAAAATTAGAATTGACCCAAAAGAACCATCTCTAATAAATTTAAAGACATCGTATTCCCATTTTGACAACGGCTTACCCAAAAGTGAAGAACATCTTTTTCAGAATGAAAAGGATGTTTACTACTATTACTTTCTAGATGTAGAAGGTAATTGGGTAAATAAAATTATTGTCACAAAAACTGCAACAAATCAAAGTGTAACATATACAACTAGAAAACTTACTTATAGAGACAACTCTACAACCGGAAGCATTCAATACAATAAAAATAGTATTTTAAAACTTTTGGAGCTACACACAAAAACTGCTTCAACAAACAAAACGGGTTGTATTAGCGGCAACTGCCAAAACGGTTTCGGAAATTATAAAGATACAGAAGGCTTTACTTATATAGGAACATTTAAAAATGGCATGTATAATGGGGCGTGTACTTGGTACGATAAAAATGAGAGGCTTTTATATGAAGGGAATGTTGTAGAAGGAAAACTTCAAGGTCTTGGAACTCTATATTCGGAAAATGGCGATGTATTTGAAGGCGAATTCAACAATAATAAAATGGATGGCTATGGAAGGTACACTTTTGCAAATGGAGATGTTTATGATGGAGATTTCAAAAATGGATTTAGAAATGGTAGTGGAATGCTAACATTGGCAAATGGCGGCTCATTTTTTGGAAAGTATAAAGATGGTCTTGAAAATGGAGAAGGAACTATAATCCATTCAAATGGCGATGAAGAGTCCTGTAATTATATCAATGGGAAAAGAGAAGGTGAAGCTGAATATATTTTTAAATCGGGAAAGAAATTAATATACACTTATAAAAATGATAAGGTTATTAGTGTAAAGAATGTTGATGCCAAAAGCACAATACCCAATGGAATAGTTTGGGCTAAAAACACTGCAAATACTGAATACTTTTTATATAAAGATGGTGTAGCAATAGAAGATTATACTTTTTGGGTTGATAATAGTTTGTATGTCTATCTAACCAAAACATCACATAAGATATATTTACTAAAAGACTTTAAAACAAAGTCTGCTGATTCTTATCACAACGCAGAATTACTCTCACAAACATTCAATAATGGAGTCTGGTTTAAAACAGCTCCAGGGGGCTTAATTATTTATGACAGTTCTTGCAAAAACATTTCTACAAATCATGACGTGTATAAATATGCAAATAATGGTGTCGATGTGCTATTTAGAGAATCAGGCAAAAAAGATATTCTTCTTTTAAAAGGCTTTAAAAATGCTACTGTTAACAAAGTAAATGCTGCAGATATCTACAGTCTTAGCAATACAACTGTAACTAAAGCAACTAGTTTTCAGGCAGAAGTAAATGCATGTAAAAATGAAGTAGATCCATCATCTTGTATAGCAACAAAATTATATGAGAATTATAATAAGATGAAAAAATCTGGAGTTTCAAAAAATGCGCTTGACAAGAGCACAATTAGCAATATGAATTTAGTCGGACACTATGATTTTGAAATTCTTTGGGAACTTTTAATGAATGGAGATAAATTCACATCAGAAGATTTAAAAGGTATATTACCAAATCTTGATCAAGACCTTAAGAATAAGATAAAAACATCTGCTCAAAAGGTCAGAGATGAATATTCCAAAACACATAAAATGAATTAATGTTAAAAGCACTTACATATACATTTAGAAAATCTGCTTTTACAAAAACTCAGTCGTTTGTTTTAGATGAAACACAAATAAAAATATTTAATGAAGTCAAAATGTTGATTGATACCTTTAGTTACAACAAAATTAAATCAATAGCTATGGTGCAAACTCCAACCAAGATTGCGCAAAACCTGCATCAGTGTACTATATCAACAAATAATAAAAAGATTGTTTTACGCAATTATACCTATAGAGGATTTGCTAATTTAGAATCCCAAAATGATGAATATCTTAAATTTATTATTGAGCTACATCAAAAAACTAAAAGTAAAAATATTCAATTTAAAAAGGGAATAAAAAAGCAGGTGTATTTAGCAATGCTGATGTTTCTTATTCTAATGACAGGATTAATGGCGGTCATCAGTTTTACATTATATGACAAAAATAAAATTACAGAAATGCTTATTTCTAGTGTTGCTGTAATCGTTTTTATATTTAG